>NZ_QTXV01000180.1:0-597 GCF_003461825.1 Prevotella sp. AM42-24
TCTGCCCCTTTTGGAGCCTGCTCACGGATAGGAAAAGTAGAATAGAACAAAGAACGATCCTTGAAGTACTTCTGATAAGCATTCTGCATCTCAACGATGAACTTTTCACCATGCTCATTTTCGCAATAAACATCAAAGATGGCCTTGCGCTCGGCAAAGACATCACCAACGTGCTCACTATTCAAGTACTTCACATCCTTAATGACCTGAAAACCATCAAACAGTGAATTCAAGAAATTGATGAGCAAATCCTTGTTAGGCTTTGTTCCAAAGATACGCTTAAAACCGAAATCGGTAAGCAAGCTAATATATCGTTCTTCTATCCGTTTCATATTCATCTCCTTTTAAAACGTTTAACTGAAATGTGATGCAAAAATAAGCTATTTTATCGAAAATACCAAAAAAAACAGCAAGAATCCTTCAAGTTATCAGCAAATTACTCAGAAAAAGATTCTCCCATATTCAATGTGTTATGACGTTTATGAATTATAGAAATCTGCCCCATCCCCCTCACTAACAACCTACTAAACGAAAAACGAGGATTGCATCCCTGCAATCCTCGCCTAACTTTAGTAAAAGATGATTAATAAAAGTTTG
>NZ_QTXV01000181.1:0-294 GCF_003461825.1 Prevotella sp. AM42-24
CCTTTCTGACAATTCCATCAATGGACAGGTTACTTTGACCGCCAAGACAGAGGATGCACTCATCGGCAAGAAGTCTTTCAATATCGAGAATGGCATCTTGAAAGCCGATACTCTGCGATTTGCAACTACTGCAGGAAAGAACATCTGGTTTGAATACAGCTATCCGGCAGCAATCTCTAATGAAACTGTTACTTCAGCCTCTGTTTCCATTCTGAAAGATGCGGCAGGTCTCGTAACAGAGAATGTGCTTGCTGGATTCTATGCAGAGAATGACAATCTTGGCTTCGGTATGCT
>NZ_QTXV01000181.1:304-557 GCF_003461825.1 Prevotella sp. AM42-24
AGAATGACAATCTTGGCTTCGGTATGCTTTACCGTGGCTGGGGAGGTTTTGTTTATAACTCGGCAGAGGGCAGATATGCAAAGCCTATTGACGAGTCATTGCTGAAATTGCCTGAAAACGAGAACGACAAGGTTGATCCTCTCACGATGGCATTCACCCCATTGGGTACAGACCAGACTTCTATGGACAAGTGGGTCGGTCAGCGACAGGACATCTATCTTACTGCAACCGAGGCAAGTACAGCCCGACTGAC
>NZ_QTXV01000182.1:0-343 GCF_003461825.1 Prevotella sp. AM42-24
CCAAGCGCAAACAACCGTGGCTCTGCCAACCTGCAGTATCCGTTCGAGATGCCGCCAGCACGAAACGGTATGCAGCCAAGCCTTGGCTTGCAGTACAGCAGCGAGGGCGGTAGCAGTTGGCTTGGCGAGGGTTGGAACGTCAGCGTGCCAAGCATTACGCTTGACACCCGGTGGGGCGTGCCTCGTTATGACCAGTCAAAAGAGACGGAGACTTATCTCTTGTCCGGTTCAATGCTCTCCACCATGGACGACAACGGACAGATGGGAGTCGCACACCGTGGCGAGAAGATGAACAGAAAGGCTGACCGCCAGTTCTACACCCGCCAAGGCGGTGATTTCAGCC
>NZ_QTXV01000182.1:353-555 GCF_003461825.1 Prevotella sp. AM42-24
CCCGCCAAGGCGGTGATTTCAGCCGTATCATCCGCAAGGGTGACAGTCCTGCCAACTATTATTGGGAGGTTACAGACAAGCAGGGTGTCAAGTACATCTATGGCGGTGACGGAGCTGTTGTAAAGGGCAATGTCACCGATGCTTCGGGCAATACCCGTGAGGTGATTGCCGAATGGAAGCTGAAACGTGTCGAGGAACTCCA
>NZ_QTXV01000183.1:0-329 GCF_003461825.1 Prevotella sp. AM42-24
ATGCGCTCAGTGAACAGTAACCTCCTTGCTATCAATCAGGCAAAATCACGTATCAACCAGGCTAAGAAAGAGGGCAAGAATCCTGACCAGGCCGACCTCAACCTGGTGAAGACCGAGAAGAAGAATGCCTTCGCCGTATCTCAGTATTCTGATGTGATGACCATCGAGAAGTTTGCCAAGCACATCTCCAGCCACGGCAGCGTCTATTCTCGCGCAGACATCTCTGCCATCCTCTACATGACCGTAGATTGCATGAGAGAGCAGCTCCTCGAAGGCAAGAAAATCCGACTCGGCGATCTCGGTGATTTCTCCATCCTCCTCTCATCCAA
>NZ_QTXV01000183.1:339-542 GCF_003461825.1 Prevotella sp. AM42-24
GGCGATCTCGGTGATTTCTCCATCCTCCTCTCATCCAAGGGCGCTGAAGATGCCGACAAGTTCACCGCTCAGAACATCACTGACGTGAAGGTTCAGTGGGAGCCAGGCGCTGAGTTCAAGAACCTCATTGCCGATGCAGAGTTCAACCTCGTAGCCAGCCGTAGCGCTCAGGCTGCAGTCATCAAGGCCATCAAGGAGGGCAA
>NZ_QTXV01000184.1:0-205 GCF_003461825.1 Prevotella sp. AM42-24
CCACCAATATCGGATTGCCGTTGGCATCATAGGTGTAATGGCCGTGGCCGACCTGCGTAGGGGCAGTAGGATGGCAGTCGTCCTCATACCTGTATGTGAAGTCGTAAGACTGTGCCGTTCTTGTGGAATCCACCTTCTGCACCTTGGTAAGCGGCTCGCTCATGCGTCCGAAGGTCATCGCCATCTCATACGATGCACTCTTTGC
>NZ_QTXV01000184.1:215-529 GCF_003461825.1 Prevotella sp. AM42-24
AAGGTCATCGCCATCTCATACGATGCACTCTTTGCCTTGCCGTTTGCCGTTATCAGACGGTTTAGTTCGTCATAGGTATAGGTATGGCTGAAGGCACCGCCCAGCTGGGACTTGCCGCCAGCCTTCGCAGGGTCTATGACATTGGTGATGCCCAGGATATTATCCACAGCATCATACTGGTACCTGTTCTCCATCACAGTCTGACCGTCCGCTGTAAGGTTCATCACCTGCAGACGCTCACGCTGCTTGTCGTAGGTATAGGTAGTCTCCGTGCCATTACCGAGTTTCGTATAGACCGTATGACCCTCCTTGTC
>NZ_QTXV01000019.1:0-55869 GCF_003461825.1 Prevotella sp. AM42-24
ACTCAAAAATGCCCTATAAACAAGGGTGGGAAACTTTAGTCTATGATTTCCGTATCAGAAGTACCATCGGACTTTTCCGTAGTATGGATTATCATATCTTGTGTTATATTAGAGCCATTCAAGTATCGAGAAGCTTGCGCCACAGCCTTCACAGATGCAACACGATTGATAATACTTTCGTTGTTCTTATATTTTATCGGCTCCAACACCAAGACAGAAATCAAATAGGCGTTGTCATAGTCATTCACAGCACGCACGCCCTCAAAAGGTGCATTGTTATACATACGGACAAGAAAGTTGGTAAACGCCACCTTGTCGCTGGAATATCCTTGGGCATATGCCCCCAAGGACATCATTACAAATAATAAAATCAATAAATTTCTCATTGCTTAACTTCTTTTATGCGTTTTGTATATTCATAATATTCCCAAACAAGCCTATGAATCAATATTATTCTATCAAATATCAAATAAAACAATAATAAAAACAGAAGAATTCCACCTATACAAAAGAGGAGTTGAATCATATTTTGACAATAGCATTAGTATAAGTAGTCCGGGAATCACCATACTTTGTAAAAAAGCAACTTGACCTTCTATTATTGGAATACCATCATAACAACTTTCTTCTAACACATAACTATAAGCTTCATAATATTTGTCTTCCAATAATATTTTTGATTGCAAGTCTAATTTACAACAATCTAAATTGACATTCTCTATCAGAGAATTCAACTTATTTGTATATTCGTTTTTCGCCTTTTTCAAGCTATAAGATAAAAGAAAATTATTGTTACGGAATACTCCCCAAAGTTTCTTTGCTATTACATGGTTACCCATTCCTATTATATAAGAGGCTACAACTGCTCCTAAAACGGTCAACGGACTTATATCGTTGGAACCGATAGACAACAAATCTACGCCATAATAATCCAAGAAGAACAAAAGAATTGCTCCTCCTGGAATTATCATGACAATTATATCATAAAGAGATAATTTCCCTAAAAACTGATCCATATCAACGTCTATCTTGTATTTCAAATTTTGAATACTTAGAAATATCACTTGCAGGGATTAAAAAGCCAATTGTTATCTCTGGCCAAGTTTCCATTTGAAACGAAACATATTGTAGATTTCCGATTGAATCATACGCCTTACTTATATCATCTGGAATCATTGAATATTCGTAAGTATTCATATTCCCTGACGTCTCTGAATTTTTGTTCCAATACGTATATGGTCCTATCAAATTATCTTCAAGCTTGAAAAATGGAGCCAATAAGCCATGTCCTTTGAGTACGTAACTATGCCTGCCCGTTTGATCCCAAACGATAAAGTCACTGAATTTTGAGAAATCAGAATCATGCATAGCCTTGAACTTTTCATCATAACCTTCAAAATATGACTTGTTTCCCAAATTGTCCATTATTTCAAACCCAGTAAAATAATCATAGAAGGCATGTACCAAATTACGGTTCCAAGCATTAATGTCTGTAATTGAATTTCTGAAGTAGAAATTATTCTTCATGAAATTATAGGTTGACCATTTCAAGCCATCCTTTTGATATTCCCCCAAATCTTCAGAAGACAAAGAAATAGCATTGAGAGTTTTCAAAATGTATTCCAATAATTGTTTGGTGTTATCATTTGCAGTATACGTTATCTTCATAGTTACAAGATAAGAATTCGATTTCAACCACTGCGCCAATTGACTTCGAACCGTTTCTTGCTTACGCTTTACAACCATAGCATCTCCTTTAGCATAACGATAGAAGCGTTCGGTACAATAGTCCAATGTATTTAGACGTTCGAAATCATCATCAGGTAGTTTAGGCTCAGCCAATACCATTTCACGTTCAAAAAGGCTCGGCAAAAAAGCCTTTACTTGCACCAACAGATTGTCTAAAGCAGCCAACTCATTTTTGCGATTCAACTCTTTCATCTTCATGTTCATACCAAATGTAGAACCTGCAAATTCTGCAGATGCACCTTTAGACTTTGCATAGTTTACCAATTTAGAAATGCTCACAGTTGCTTGCAAGGTAACAATTGTCTTATTGTCTGTAGACAATGACTCTATTTCTTCATACGACTTAATATTTCCAGACGATATTGTCACGATTTCATCCTTCGTCAACTCATCATTTACAATAGAAGTGTTTGCAGACACAAATGTACCATACACTTGTTCTATCGCACTTCTTAACGCTACATTAGTAGCTTCCTCCTTGTTGGCACCATCACCTGAAACCACTAATGTTACATCATCTGTTGCTCCATTAGAGTCTGATTGTGAAAATACATTTGATACAACCAATGTTAGCATCAAACAGATCAGCAATAAATTCTTCATTTTCATCATAATTTTATATTTTAATGTAAATAATCTAAATCACATATATCACCACCACCCACGGATGATATTCTTTACTATACTTTGAGGTTGATTGTTAGCCCAAGCCATACCGACATCACGACAAGCCTTAACTATACTTCTTTTATAATCCTGACTATCTTCATATTGCTTCTGTTGGAAGTTCCACTCACGCAAATCGTCAGCTTTTAATTTGGAAGCCACTTCCTTACGTAACTTTTCCACATCTTGGTAACAAGAACTATACGGAGAAATGACATTAAGATATTGGGCGACCTCATTGGCACCATAGGCATCTTGACTTTTCATCCAAGCATTGCGAGCCTTATTCAACTGCTGCAATCCATAAGCATCTATTTTCTGCTGATAGAAACTTGTAGCAGCCACTTGGCATTTGTCGTAACAATCGGCACAAACATTAGGTACTGCCATCATACGAGAGATTGCCTCATCATAATTACCAACAGAAGCCATCGTACGGGCCTTACTTATCTCTTCCGCGCAATGATTCGTATAAAAATCAACAATCTTGCCCTTTGCCGTATCCAACATTTCGGAAAAATCTTTCTGATTAGGATTCAATTTGCTAAACGCACTAATCAAAGCTTTGTTTTCATTCGTTCCAATTCCTTGTAAAGACACAGTACAAGACGCATAGAGTTTGTTCTCTACAATATCACCCACAAAGAATGTAACTTCCATTTTTTCGGACACTCTTGCAGGAGTCGAAGGAACGATATCCTTGCTCGTAACATCCACTTTGGCAGTCAACACAAACCGCTCTACATAGCCATTATCACCATAGCCATTGCCTACAAGCATTCGCTGCATACGTGTCACCAAGTTTTTGCTTGCCTCTACAGAAATCACACCATCGGGCATCATTGCTTGTATGGAGATTCGCCCCTCATCAGATGTCTGAGCAAATGTAGCCATCGACATCATCAACACAAATAAAATGACTAACCTTCTCATCTTGTTATTTCTCACCAAGTACGACAATAGCTTCACCCAAACCTCTCACCATCACCTTAGAAGTAATATTGAAAGGAGGCTGTTGCAAATATTTTCTCAACTTTGTAGCAAACGCCCTGGCATCCATAGCCCTGTCTTTTTCATCAAGCAATGGGATACGCACCTGTTCAAACTGGGCAAACGACTCTGTTCCGTCACTCAGATTGAATGTTCCATTCACACAATTCTTCTGCAGCCAATCCTGTATGCAGTCAGTCAATTCCTCACCATTATATTCCTCCTCTAAATCTTTGTCCCAACTATCCCAACACCTTATGGTAAGACTGATTTCCCTACCACGTTTACTTTGGTCGGCAAACCAATCATCCATTTGGCTATCAAAAGGCTTAATATTTTCCTTTACCGCTTTAGCTAATAAGACAGGAATCATCTCTGAAGAAGGTTTGGTGGTGCCAGTAGATGTAGCTATACGCTTATTGGTATAGGCATCGAAGGCTTCAAGTGTAAAAGACACCGAATTACCATTTCCTGTACGATTTACCTGCCACCATAGCTGAATGATAACGTCAGACTTTACTCTACGCTTCAGTTGGTCAAGAGGAGATTCTACAAGCGAGGCTCCACTCTTTTTACTAGTCGTTACATTATCTTCAGCGATTTTCATACTGATGCTTTTGATTTCTTGCTCGGCATCTTTTAGGCTATAGCCCTGATCAGTAAGTACTTGACCAACCTTGCTAATAACCTGTCCCAATTCCGTATCCTCAAGAAAAGCCTGCTGGTAGTTTGCAACCTTTACCACATTCCCTTGATCGGAAAAATTAGTCATAAAGTATCGCTGATTACACCAATTGTCACTTGGCAAAATCATAATCGTTGGTTTCTTGGCTATCTGTGCAAAGCAAAACATGTTACACAACCAAAAAGCTAATACAAAAGAAATAAGCTTTCTCATAACTAATACTGATTTGGCTTGTTATTTTTTAGTCCAACTTTATAAATTCAAAATCATTCGGATTGCAGCAGGCTTTCTTATAGTCGAAAGCATAGATGCGCATGTAGGCTTCTTGCACCTCCTTGGCTCCATTGTAAAAAGGGGTGGCGGTGTGCTGCATGGTTGTTACTGTCACTACCATATCGGGAGTGAGGACAGTACCATTTGAGCGTTTAAGGCGCTTAGGCTTCACTTGAAATACTTTACTCATAAGCATTGAGTTTTTAGGTTATTACATATTGCTGCTCCTGCTTTTCAACCGAAACAGCAGATCATTTACTTTTATTATGCTGATATGCAGCTTATCTTACTGCAAAATTCATGCAAACGGGCGCAATGAAAACTGCTTTCAAATTGCCGAATGCAAGTATATCAGGTTGCAAAGGTAGGTAAAATCTGCGAACCAAACAAGTTCATAATGGTTCATAAGTGAAAAAAGATGGTGCGAACCCCTACTTTCTTCACTTCCTTGTAAGTTAGGCTCTGGTAAAACCCGTAGAAAAGAAAATGCGAAAGAGGAATCCACACCTATGACGGCGTAGACTCGCTCAAACAATTTCTCGTTCTTTCTACGTTTCAATTTACCAGATTTCAACCTACAGAACTGAATAGTTTGCTCGTGTCCACAAGATTATCTTGTTTCTCTGCATCATAGCGACTTCAAGCAAGGACTTTCACCTGCCCTGTCACTAATATTATGGCAAATTTAGTAAAAATCTGATGAACCACCAAACTTTTAACAAGAAATCTTATGGATTCCTCTTATATTTCACTTTTCAGGGGCTCCACTCCCTCTTTCTTTCAGCTTTCATACCTTAACTATATAGAGTTATTGTCAATTCTGCTGCAAAAGTACAATCCAGTTGCGACAAAAACTGACATAGGAGGAGAAAAGATGAAGAAGGAAGATTAAATTGCAGATGAAATACTATATGCATACTGCCCGGAAAGGAATGTGACCACGATTCTGACAAATCCATCATTTTCACTTTCGGAACCACCATTTCCGAAACAGCGGTTTCGAAAATATCCACCAATTATCCCAAGCGGGTCTAACCATCGGAAATGAAAGGATATAGTAAGGTGATGTAATATCACTGATTTACAGCAATAAATTGGAATACAAAAAGATACTGTAGCTATAGACAACGAAAATTAAGCATTTTTATTAACAAATATATATTTAAATTCCATTTCCTCTAAAGAAGTGCAAGTACGAACTCTAACGATGCGCTTTATTAAGGTCTAATGATGCGCATCGTTAGGTGTTAATGAAGCGCATCGTTAAGTATTAATGAAGCGCATCATTAGACCTTATTGAAGCGCTTCGTTAGGTTATGTAGATTTTCTACCAGCTATATTACTGAAAATCAGCAAATTACACTCCATCTCAAGACTGCGAACTCTTGCCGTCAACAGGAAGAACAGAAGTATAAAAGTTTGTTTCATCATTATATTGTATCATTAAACTATGCCATTGCAAAAGTATAAAAACTTTTACAATAACATACTATTTTATACCTGAAAATAACTAAAAACCAACATTGAAATTCAGTAGAAAAGAAAATCCCAATTAGGAAAAACTTGTCAATCATCTGACAAAATATTTTTTCCTAACTGGGAATTTCTTTTTTCTCAACTATGGATAATAGGTTTCCGCATACATATTATATATATGCAAGAAACGCCATACTATCTTTTTTCTGATCCTTACTCCGAGAGCATGGTAACCTCTACACGATGATTCTGCTTCAACAACTCCTTAGCCATTTTCTGCACATCAGAAGCTGTCAGGTTGTCCACCATCTTGCAGTAATCCTTGTCGAAGTCGGCATCGTCGTCGAGCTGGTGCCAGATGACGTAGCTCCAATAGTCGTTGGTGATTGCCATCTGTCCGTATTGCTTCTTCAGATACTTCTTCACCTTATCCATACTGCTTGCCACAGGACCATGGTCGGCGATGTTCAGGAGTTGCTTGTAGATGACAGGATTCAGTTCCTCGTAACGCTTGGGGTCGCTCTTGTAGGAAATGCGAAGCAAGGCATTCGGATTATCCTCCTTCTCGAGATTGAAGCTTACGCCCACTCCGTATGTTCCACCCTTCTCCTCACGTACCGAGTCGGTGTAAGCGATCTGGAGGACACGGGTCAATATGTCGAGCACCAAGTCGTTCTTCGGCGAAAATGGGACGTTGGCTGTATAGAACACGCTCACGTTGGCAAGCGGAGTTTCCTGCTTATGCACGAACTTCACCACCTCGTTCTTCTTCACAATCTGAGGCACGTTGGCCTTGTTGCTCTTTTCTGCCTTGTGGGTAGAAGGCAGGGTGGCGAGATACTGGCAGAGCAACGGACGAAGCTGCGCCATATCGACCTTGCCGATGAAGACGGTTTTGAAGTTGCTCGCATCGCTGAAACGCTCACGATAGATTTCGAAGATGCGGTTGTAATCCGCTTTTTTTGCAATCTCCACGGTTACAGGAGCCTTACGCACATTGTGGTCGTACAGAGTAGCCGAGAGGGAGTCGTTATAGACAACCTTCGAACTGGCGTTGCGGTTCTTCAGGAGCGAAAGGTTGCGATTCATCATTCCCTCGAACGCCATGCTGTCCTTGCGAGGAGCAGTGAAATAGAGATGAGCCAACTGAAGCATCGTCTCCAAGTCTTTTACTGACGAGGTGCCTGTGATGCGCTGTCCCTCGCTGTTGATGGAAGGAGCCAACTTCAAGGACTTTCCTGCCAATGCCTTGCGAAGACGAGTGGCCGTGAAGTCGCCCACACCCGCCTCCGTGACGGAACCACTCAAGAAGGCGAAGTTAGGTATGTCCTCGTCGCCATAGACGGATGTACCGCCCTCGCCTCTCATGCTCATGGTGATTTGGTCGGCCTGATAGTCAGTGGACTTCACATACACCTTCATGCCATTGCTCAAGACTATCTCCGTCATGCCAAACTTGCCGTATGGTTTCTCCGACACAATCTTGCCTGGTGCAGGCAAGACCGCCATCAAGGTAGCTGGCACTTGCTCCTCCTGGTAAGCATCGTAACGCTTCTGCTGTGCGGCAAGCACGGTGCTCTCAATTTCCGATTCCGAAGGAACCACGAAACCATCCTTGTCGGGTCCATACATGATGAACACCTGGTTCTTATCGGTGATTATCTCGCCCACCTGACTATTTACCTCGTCAAGACTCACCTCGCCATCAAACAGTTTCACCAACTGGAGGTTATAGGCAGGGGTCAAGATAGGCTCTCCCTCCAAGAAGTTGTTCACGCACTGGCTCACATAGTGAGAGTTCTTATAGTCTTTCTCCATCTTCAGTTGTCGCTCGGCAGCATTGAGATAGAGTTTCTTGGCACGTTCCAGCTCACTCTGTGTAAAACCATGCTGACGGGCACGTTCCACCTCGCCTACGGCTACCGAAACGCCACCCAGTACATTGTCCTGCTTGCAACTGATGCTCAGGCTGAAGGCATCCTTGGTGCGAGAAACGAAGAACGCACCATTCTTCACCGTCGCACTCATGAAAGGCGGATTGGCAACTTGCTTTTTCTCCAAAAGGCGACCATTGAGCATATAGGTGATTAAACCGTTGATGTAATCCTCACGCTGATATTTCACACTGTTTTTCTCGCTGTCTGGAGTGGTCTCGCTCTTCATATAGAGATGACCGAGGATGATAGGCTGCTCCTTGTCCTTCTCGATGGCGACAATCATCTTGTCATTATCGTTCACAGGATAGTAGATGCGCTCGGCAGGATTCTTGTGTGCCTTAATCTTACCAAAGAGCTTTTGGATTTTCCTCTCCATCATATCCACATCAAAGTCACCCACCACCACGATGGCCTGCAAGTCGGGGCGATACCACTTCTGATAGTAGTCACGCAGGTCCTGGTAAGGGAAGTTATCCACAATGTCCATATTGCCGATAGGCAGGCAGTCCTCATACTTGCTGCCCTTGTATATCTTAGGCATCACATTCTCCATCATGCGCTGCATGGCCATGCCCGTACGGCGGTTGCGCCATTCCTCGTGGATGACGCCACGCTCCTTGTCTATCTCCTTGGGTTCAAGGTTGATAAACTGGCTCCAGTCGTTGAGCACCAAGAGGCAGGAGTCGATGATACCTTCGCGCTTGATGGGAGCCGAACCGATGTGATAAACCGTCTGATCGACTGATGTGTAGGCATTGAGGTTGGTACCAAACTTCACACCGATGGTCTCGCACCAAGGCACGATGCCCAGTTGCTTACCCTTGCCAGGGAAATGTTTGGTACCATTAAACGCCATATGCTCCAGGAAGTGAGCCAAGCCACGCTGGCGAGGTTCCTCCAAGATGGAGCCCACACGCTGGGCTATATAGAAGTCGGCAAGTCCTGCCTCCTTGGCATTATGACGAATGTAGTAAGTGAGTCCGTTCTTCAACTTGCCCTGACGGATGGATGCATCCTGCTCCACAGTTTGAGCAAACAAAGATGCAGGAGCTAAGAGAAGAAGGAACAGGCTTAGAAATTGTTTCTTCATTTAAAAAGAGTTTATAAAATGATTACTTTACGATTACCTTCTTGTGGTTGACAATATAAATGCCCTTGGCAAGACCTTCTGTTGCATTGCTTGCTGCAACACCACTCTTTACCTTCACACCACCGATCGTATAAACATCTACAATTGCATCAGAATCAATGCCAGAAATGGTAGGTCTGTTGATACCTGTAGAAATGACATCACTCATCTTGTAGCTGTAATATACAGAACCCCAGTTTTTCAAATTCTCAAACTTTTTGTCTGTCCCATAGAAAGACGCTGCGCTTTTACCTCGATTTGCCATCACAAAATTCTCACCATCAACGATAGGGGTGGTTGCATTACCGACAATACCATAGTCACAAACTTGAATTGGAGTCTCAACTGCATAAGTATTCTTATTGATTGGAGCAACAATAGCACCACCACTGAAATCATAGCCAAAAGCATACAACTTCTCTGCGCCTTCATAAACACCAAAGAAGCCACCAATGCCACCATCTGTACGAACAGTAGCTTTTTCAACTTTTCCAGTTTCAGGATTCATCTTCAAGACATAGCCCTTCAACTGAGCAGAAGTATGGTTTGTTGCTATATTCTCACTTTCCCCCTCTTGCTGCCAGCTACCATTCAAAAGACCTGTGAAATAAACATAACCATTCAAGTATTGAACACTCTTGTTTTGTATAACAAATCTTCCTGATTTATTCGCAACAGACGTCAACGATTTGATATAGTTTACAGACAAATCCTCCGTGTTTACAGAAAGCAAGAGTTGAGTCTGAAAATCCTTACTTGCATTAACTGTGACACCACCAAATGTTATTTCATTGCCTACACTTTTCACACGACCATCAAGATAAAGTTTTCCATCATTATATACCACCTTATCCAAGAAAGCACAATCAACAACACCCTCATTTACGACACTATTAAGATAATAACCCTTGCTATCCAACTTGGCAAGGAACATATCACCCACCGTATTTTGAGAATCACCACCCCAAGTATCTACACTACTTTTGGCTACCAAAGTAACCTTTGTCTCGTCAGACTTATTCAGATACATTTCTGTTCTGAAATTACCTGCAAGATAAATATTATCATTCTCATCTACAGCCAAGCCATTAACATAGATGTTATTCTTGGTAGGCTTTTTTTCACCATTAGTTTTAACTAATCCCGTAATTTTACGATACCATTCAATCGTACCGATTTTAGTTATCTTCATAATCAAATAACGATACTCACTTTCTACTTGGTCACCAGTAATATTAGTTTCTGATTCGGTAGCATCTACATAACATAGCATATTTTCCAATCCTGCTTCTTTTACCCAAGCACGGCATTTCAAAGCAACAATCAAGCCACCATCAGAAGTTGGAGCAACCTGAGCGTGATCTACATCACCTTTCTTGGTAAACGTAGTCCAAACAACAGAACCGTCCTTAGCTACTTTTTGTAGCAACATATTGCCATTCTGACTTGTACCTGTGTATGGACTGCCCTCGTAAGCACCATGCTCATTTTTCAACAGTTCACCATCAAACCAAACGTTCAACGCTTTTTGAGTCGTTGACGTACCAAAGTTTGTGGCAATATAATAATAGCCATCACTTGATTTGCACATGCCCATCACATTGTCACCACCAGTAGTTGCACCATCAACAGAGTGTGCCCACTGAAAAGCCAGAGGACTTTGAGCATTCAGACTCATTGTAAGCGATAGGATCGCAAACAATAATAAAGTAAACTTTTTCTTCATAAAATTGATACTTTTAGTTAATAAAATTATTTTAAAGCTACATCACTTCTTTAGAACCGAATTCCTAACGACACAACCAAACTATTTTGATGTGCAGTCAAAAGATAGTGGTCGTACTGCCACGACAGTTTAACGAAAGGCAAGAACTTACAAGCCACCAAGAGAGGGACTTCCACATCCGCCCCCATGTTCCAACGGTCATGGACAAAATATTCATTCGTATGGATAAGCGGTCGCATCATCGCAGATTTATCCTCCAACAAGAAGCTATCATCATTATGCTTATTGATAGCCCACTCATAACCACCATGCACATTTGCCATCAACAGACATTTGCCTACCTTCACCTTGCCATCCAACAACAAAGAAGTCATCACAGCCGCATGTTTTAATCGGCGATAAGGTTCTTGATACTTTTCCGAAAAACCCATGTAAGCTAATTTCCACTTACCTCCCCATGCAGACTTGTTGGAATACACGCTTTGATAGAAAGCTTCCATCCCTATCCTGTCTTGTAACGAGGAGTAAAGACCTGCCGAAGCTATCAGAGGATAGATATTGTCTTGCGCCGTACCAAAGATGTTCTCTGTGCCATCCTTGCGGTAAAATTCACCATTCAAGTTAGCTCCATAATACTGATGCTCATCATTCATCAAGTAACCCACCGTAACATGGAAGCGAGTGCTCTCCAATGTTGCCATCGGCAGTTCGTTAAGCGTGGATATGATTTTATCTATGTTGGTATATTCGTACTCTGCCTGTGCAAACCATCCTTTCTGGTCTTTTTGCGAATACGTCAACATACCCCCTACTCCATAGCCTTTGTAATAAGTAGAGGTGTTGACACCCCGAAAACGATAGTAGTCATTACCAAGTCCTGTAAGATGATAGATGGTTGGCACAGACACCTCGTTATAGAGTTTCAGTTCATTGGTTTGCTTGTACTTACGAGCTGTCACAGCTGCGCTTATCGAGTGTAAGCCACTCAAGAGATACGAGACACCCACTTTCGCACGCAAGTCACCTGTAAGGTTCTTGGGACGAGGGTCACGAGTACGGTATTCCATTCTTGCAGTATATTCACCTTCCGCACCTATCGTCCACTTCTTGCCTAATGGGTAAGAGAAACCACCCATGAAGTGGTAAAACTCCTGCTGGGTCTTTCCGCCCACAGTATCAGCCATCAAATAAGGATAGAGTAAATCAAAATCCGTGGTTTCATTGTAACGAACGTTGCGAGTACTACCGTTCACATAATAGGCATTTCCCCAAAGTGTAGCCTTTCCCTTATGCAAATAAGCATCCACATCAGCAAAAACTCTACTATGCCCATCTCCCTCTTCCCATCTCTCAGGAGTAGTGGCATGACGATAGTCGTACCCCACATTCAGCGTATTCAACGAATGCTGATAATGAAACGACTGCATGGCAGGATTCTGGAAGACAGAAGCATTCACGCCGTCACGAAGCAAGGTGTGCTCGAAGACCTTGCCCGCCAAACTTACCTTTTGCGCTCCAGCATGGTTTGCCACCAATGCCATCATGACCATGAAAATATATATTTTTTTCATACCTTATTCTTATTTCTTAAGTTGAGCACCATCGTATGTCTCAGTCATTGCCTTTGTGCCCTGAGCATCAATGGCAGAATGTTGCATCTCGATGATGGAAGGAATACACTCAGTATTGAAGTCTTCCGTAGAATTGTTGGTATCCTTCAAGTGCATTGTGCCATCCGCATTGAGATAGAGCATCTTGCGACGAATGCTGCGAAAGTATCGGGTTTTGTCTTTGTCAATCTTGCCTACATGTGTCCAACCTGCATCAATGGATGGAGGCAGGATATTCCAAAGTCGCTTTGCCTCCACACTGCAGTTCACGCCATCAACAATCCAAGCATTTGGCATCTTATAAGCCTCTTGTTGCATAGGGAATGTACCTGCTGGAAGATACATCGTATATTTATAGGTATATCTATATTTCTTCAAGTATTCCTCTTTGTCGATTGGAATGCGAGCCAAGGCAAACGACGTAAAGCCACGGTTGTGAAGCACATAAAACGACTCTGTATAGCAATACCATTTATCCAAATTAGGCACCGTAGGACTATCTATGTCCATGTGATCAGGTTGGATGGAGACGTCATACCATTCAAAATCAGCATGACTCAAGTCGAATGAGTTTGGATTTGCCGTACGGTGATCGATGCCTGTATCACACAGAATCATGGAATGACCCGGCAAGACAGGATGGTCATGTCCACTACCAGGAACCACATACAAAGACCAGATGGTCATTGTGTCCTTACGAATATCTGGAGTATAATCAAAGTATTGCGTAGATTTGAACTTAGACTCGCAGAAAGCCAAGCCATCGGCATAGAGTACATGGTCGGTATTATTGTATATCTTAATATAGCTATCACCATTATACTGCAAGCCTGAAGAGCGCAAGGTGCCAGAGAAGAAGATTTCCTCAAAAATGAAGTCATCGTTCTCTGCAGAGAGATAGGTCTCAATCGAAATATTCTTGGTCTCCCCTGTTACCTCCACATTCTCTGCCTTACCTGTCAAGATACCTTTACTTTCTGTTTCCTCTCCATCAGAGTTCTTGGCTGTATATATGACATTGGCAGAATAGACGCAGTCGTAAAGTCCCTCCAGTAGGCTGACATTCTTCAAATCGTCCAAAACAGTTACCTTACCCGTAGATAAATTGGTCATCTTCAAGGTTTGGTCCACAACCTTCAGGTTTTCAACTCCTTCCGGCATGGATACACTAAACTCCGAGTTGGTGTGTGGAATATCAGACGTTTGGTCTTCACAAGCCAACAAGAACAAACTCACCACCCCAAAGACCAATAACCATATTGTTTTTGTTACGTTTCTAAAATCTTTCATCTTCTTACACCTTATTATATTATATAGTAAAACCTGCTTCAACACCAAAATAGGGCGAAGCATTTCTACGAATCACTCTTCCATTGGCTGTATAATCTGGCAAATAATCCAAAATTTTATTAGCAAAGAAAGAAAGACGCATATACCTACCTATTTCCTTAGTCACCTTCAGATTGACAACCATCGACATTGGGACTGTAAAAGCCTTAAATTGATCGTCGTTATAGGTTCTTGCCAACTGTAACAGATAAGGGTCATTCAGACTTTCTTCCGTATAGTCATGAAGTTGTCCATCCTCCGAAGAAATATAGGCTATTGGCATACCATTCTTCTTCATCTGCTTGGTACGAATCATCCACATACACTGCACAGAAGTGGTGAAGATAAGTTTCCACTCTGGTATCTGGGTGTCAAAAGTGACATTGGTATTCAAGCGGTCATTTTCTCGGCCATCGTTCCAGTCATAAAGCCCCACATACTTATCCCTAACCGTCTGTCCATTGACTACCGTACTGACGGCATCAAACATCGGTTGGCTATTGGTATATTGGGTATGGAACCAAGCCCCTGTCACATTCACACGAGTTTTGAGACAATGAATACGCTGGGAAGTGAAAGCCAACTCGATGCCCTGCTTCACCAGTTTACTGCCATTAGAAACCTGCTGATACCCATCCAACACTCTACGATTCTCGTATAGAAGTGTGGTGTAATCAACACCTGCTCCCATCTGACTTACATCATAATATTTATAGTCATATACCCCATAGATGGAAGAATAACGGAATCCCGAGTTCATTGCCTCTCGGAAATAATCAACAGAAAGACGATTGTCATTCCAGTTCATATCTAAACGAACCTCCCACTTATGGTTTCGAGCAGGCTTGATTTGATAATTGGTAGGATCCTGCACATAAGTATGCACAATGAACTTACTGTCTTGTGTTGGATTCTCGGTATCATAATAAGCCATGCAGATAAAGTTACTATAATATTTATCTGGATAGAGATAATTGAGCGTAGGCATCTTGGTAGTGATACCATATCCTCCATTCAACGAAATAGACATCGGTTTACCTCCCACATCAAACTTCGGGAAATGCCAAGCGAGATTGACACGAGGGTCAGCATAATACTTACCACTCATATCATACTTACTATCCAAGCCCAAAAGAGTATTCAATCGAACACCAGCCATCAGTTCTATCTGACTCATGCCTATATTCGCTTTCATTAATTCTTCTGCAAAGAAAGAAAAGTTTTGCAAAGCAGGAATATCGGAATATTTACGAGGACGAGAACTCCAACCGCTTACACTCAAAGGTCGGTGCATATCATACACCTGTCCACGTCCAAAGTTCTTTGCAATATCCCAATTAGCACCTATTTTTATCGTATGGTTGGTATGAGTAGTTTTAAATCCCATCACACCTTTAGCCTTCACGTAAGCATTGAAAGGCTTACCATCACAAAGATAGTTGGCTGTATATTCCGCAAACACAGCTTGCGCCTCGTTCTCACCATCCGTCCAGGAGAGAGGCACGATGCCGTAACGCTGAGGTGCCACCAAACGAGTTTGGTGCAAGCGGTCGAGCTGAAGGCTTACCAATGTATTGACATCCACTTCCTTGAACCAAGATTTCGGCATCTTCAAGTTGAAACTATTAGTCAATGCCAATCTACTAAAAGAAGACTTATATTCCTCCACATTGCCATAGTTGATATCAGGGTCACTCTTACTGTCATCAAAAGAACCTGAGTAATCAAAAGCGGAGTTATATTGCCAAAGATACTTCTTATCATTTTCACCTCGCAAGGTATAACGCAATGAACCTGTTACACGTTTATAGTTCTCGAAGTTGTCGGTAGGATCTATCTTAGAGTCCATGTAACCTAAATCAACATTCAAGATAGAGTTGCCAGCACTATTGAGAGCCAAACCTTTGCCCAAAGAGAAGAGCTTACTGTAGCCATCAGCCTTGAAACGGGCTGTCAATGGGATAGCACGACGAATCTTCTTGATTTTCACCAATCCACTGGTTAAATTACCATACTCCACGGAAGGAATGCCACGTACCACCTCCACGCTCTCGATATCATCGGTTGAGATAGAACGCATATCCACACCTCTATTGGTAATGTTGCGATTATTTTCTAACGTAGAAGAACTGACCGAAGACTGCGTATCCGACAATGGAGAATACTGCAAGTTGGCATCGGTAGAGATAGGTACGCCATCTACCATAAACTGCGTACCAAGAGAAGAAATGGAATAATTATTGTTTTTGGTAGTAGAACCATAAGCTCCCATCGTACCTGTCTCACGAAGGGTTATCGTGTTTGCCTCACCCATGTTCGGATCTTTGGCATAGCCACCAGGAAGGAGTTCCATAAGATCGGCAATACTGTTCGGCTGGAGATGAGTCATTGCATCTCTACCTATTACAGATGAGGTCACAGGACCATTGCTGGCACGAGCTGTCACCACCACCTCGCCAAGAGCAGCAACATCCTGGCACAAGCGATAAGTGACACCATTATGAAATGGCACATCCAAAGACTTGTATCCCACATAACTGATACGTATGATACTTCCTTCTGTCGTATTGCTCAAACGGAACTGACCATTGATATCCGTGACTGTCGCTATTTTTTTAGAGCCTTTCAACGTTACTGTCGCCCCTATGATTGCCTCTTGAGTCTTACTGTCAATGACCTTTCCTGTCAAATTTTGAGCCTCAGCTATCACCACAAAAAGCAATAGCAAGAGGGTACTAACCGTCCTTCTCATCTTACCTTGATGCTTATTTTTTTTATATGATATAGAATTCGGCTGCAAAGGTATGAAGAAAAGGAAAAACATACAATACCTAAAAGTCGGTAATTTAGCCCACATTGCAGCAGCAAGTATGCCCAGGAGAACGATCCTCGTCTCATCGCCAATGAGTTTCTTTCTGTCATCTGTTTGTTGGTTTTTCATTAAAATATGAATAAAATGTGCGGTAATCCGAAATAAAAGCGTATCTTTGTAGAATAATTGCAATATAAACAAAAAACATGATGAAACTTAACAAGACATTCCTAACACTCGGTTTGGCTGCTGCCCTGCTGCAGATGCCAGCCTCATCGTTCGCCCAAAATGCGGGCGGCAGTCGTCAGAATCCTCTCTTGCAGAAGAGCAACCTTCCTTTCGGAGCTCCTGATTTCAGTAAGATTCAGGAGAGTGACTATCTTCCTGCTATCGAAGCTGCTATCAAGGAGCAGCGTGCCAACATCCAGAAGATTGTCAACAACAAGAAGAAGCCTACCTTCCAGAACACCATCCTCGCCTTCGAAGAGAGTGGCGTGTTGCTCGACAGAGTGACAAGTATCTTCTACGGACTTACCAGTGCCCACAGAACACCAGCTATCGCAGAAACAGAGAAGAAGGCGACACCAATGCTCACCGAACTGGACAACGAGATTTCATTCAATCAGAAACTATTCAAGCGCATCAAGTACGTTTACGACAACGAATATAAGAAACTCAAGGGAGAAGACCAGAGACTCACCGAGGTCATCTACAAGAGTTTCGTACGTTCCGGCGCCCTGCTCTCTCCAGAGAAGATGGAGCGCATGAAGCAGATCAATTCCCGCATCTCAGACTTGCAGCAGAAATGGGACAATCTCCTTCCAGCCGCAACCAACAATGCAGTGGTTTGGGTAAACAGCAAGGAAGAACTTGCCGGACTGAGTGAGGCAGATATCGCACAATGCAAGAAGGATGCTGAAAGCCGTGGCAGCAAGTCACCATACTGCATCGTCATCATCAATACCACGCAGCAGCCTATCCTCACCAACCTGCAGAACCGTGAACTCCGTCGCAAGGTTTATATGGCAAGCATCCACCGTGCAGATGGCACCAACCCTGACTTCAATACCTTCCCTATCGTCACAGAAATAGCGAAACTCCGTGCAGAGAAGGGAAAACTGATGGGATATGACAACTATGCCGACTACTCATTGGAAAAGACTATGGCGAAGAACGCTAAGAATGTGGATGATTTCCTCAAACAGCTCATCAAGGAGTATGCACCTAAGGCAGATGCTGAGACCAAGGCGATAGAGGAATATGCTCAGAAGACAGAAGGCAAGGACTTCAAGTTGGAGCCATACGACCGTTTCTACTATTCAGCCAAAATGAAAAAGGAAATGCTCAATATCAGCGACGACGAGGTAAAGCCATATTTCAATATCGACAGCGTGCAGGTAAATGGCGTATTCTATGCAGCACACCGTGTATATGGTCTGAACTTCAAGCAGCGTAAGGATATACCAACCTATCACCCAGACATGAAGGTATTCGAAGTAAGCGACAAGAACGGCAAGCCAATCGCCCTTTTCTATAGTGATTACTTCCGCCGTCCAACCAAGCGAGGCGGAGCATGGATGAGCGCCTTTGCCAAGCAAAGCAAGCAGCGCGGTCAGTTGCCTATCATATATAATGTATGCAACAGTGCCAAGGCACCAGAGGGTCAGCCATCCCTGATTACCTGGGATGAGGTCACCACCCTGTTCCATGAGTTCGGTCATGCCCTTCACGGAATGCTCTCAGACTGCAAATACAACACACTATCCGGAACAGCAGTAGCACGCGATTTCGTAGAGATGCCATCGCAGTTTAACGAGTCATTCGCATCCATCCCAGAGATATTCGACCACTATGCCCGTCATACCGAGACTGGCAAGCCGATGCCAAGTGATTTAAAGGACCGCATGCTGAAGAGCATCAACTTCCAGACAGCCTATTCATTAGGCGAGAACCTGGCAGCCACCTGTCTTGACATGGCATGGCACAAGATCAGTGAAGATGAAGTACCATCCCCCTATATGGCAGGAGCCTTTGAAAAAGAAGAGCTTTACAAGATAGGTTTGCTCAACACACAGATACCACCACGTTACAGCACCTCCTATTTCAATCACGTATGGGATGGCGGATATGCAGCCGGATATTACAGTTATCTATGGACAGAAGTACTTGCAGTAAACATTGCCGATTACTTTGCGAAGCATGGCGCTTTAGATCCAGCCGTAGGACAGTCCTTCCGTGACAAGATCCTGAGTCGAGGCAATACCAAGGATCAGATGGAAATGTTTACCGACTTCACAGGCATGAAACAGCCAGACGCCTCAGGCTTTTTGAAAGCAAAAGGCCTATAACCCCTAACCTACCCCACATAAAAGGGTACGTCATAAATGATATGAACCCCGAAAGTTAGACAAAAACTTTCGGGGTTTTATTATGAGTATGTCTTCTGAGTAGCACAATAATGGTAACACTTTTAGAGTGAAAAATTTTGGTTTATCTTTAATTTCTAACATCTTGTGCCGCATAGATAGTGAAACAATTAATGCCCTGACTGGCACTCTTTGGACAAATTATAATCTTCCCTTGGTCCAAGATGGCAGATAAATTGTTAGTCAGATTGATGCTATTGACAAAGTCTTCAAGAGAGACTTTACGGGAAATCTCCAAAGTTATGGTTTCCTTGATAAGAGAATTATCAGAAATCTCGACTCCTACATTATACCAACGCCCCATTTCTTGAATTGCTTCCATTAATGGTGTATGATAGAAAGAAAACATGTCATCCTTCCATTTCAAAGAAAGAAATGCCTGATCGCCAACATTCAAAACACTCATTGTATGAGTATCAGAAGTGAGGTGTAGCTGTTGTTTTGGGGTTAATATCACAGATTGAGCGGATGTAGCTCCAATCTTATTCACTTTCACAGAACCGCTTAGCAGCGTAACCTGAGGATTTCCATCAGCATATGCCTTTACAACAAACTCAGTTCCAAGAACTGTTGTAATTATTGAAGGGGTAACCACGACAAATGGATGTTTAGCATCTTTAGCCACTTTAAAGAAAGCTTCTCCCTCCAGTTGTACGATACGCTCCGGTTTGCCTGCGAAATTAGCTGGAAAAGTAAATTTACTGTCGGCATTCAGCGCAACCTGTGTACCATCACTGAGGGTTACTTCAAATGTTTTTCCTCTTGGAGTGATGATTTTTCTAAAAGCAACGTCTAATATATCAGTGGCCAAGAAAACCTTATGATGAAGCGTATCTACTTTCTCCGTTTTCTTTGTTGTTCTTTTTGTTGGATTAATACTTTTTTCATCCATGATTAGAATTTTCTGTGGCCCTTTGGTTGATTCGAATGCAACCAGTTTTTCCTTTCCTTTTGCCTTACGCATCTCTATGTACTTTCTGGTATTGTAGTTTTCAACAACCAGTTTTCCTCCTTCTGACCACCAGATTCCGATACCTCCCATTACCATAACGAGGATAATGGCAATAGCAGCCGCATATCGCAAAAACATGACATGCCTTTTAGTCTTGAGACTTTGTTTTTTCATGATATGTTCATGCTCAAACTGATCCCAAGCTTTCTTCACGTCAGGAGCTTTATGTTCTTGTTTGGTCCTGATGTAACAATATTCCTGTATTAATAGTTTATCTTCATTGTCCATAGTTATATTTTATACCTACGATTTCATTTATTTTTTCTCTACATTAAAGGCTGATCTTAATATATTCAAAGCCTTTGTTATATGTTTTCTAACGCCTTCTCTAGAAATGCTCATCATTTCAGCTACCTCAACATATTTCCTACCTTCCAAGTAGCACTGATCTACTACAAATTTAGTTTTATCTGGCATGTCATTTATTATCTTCTCTATCTTCTTAAGACGTTCATCCTCCTTTTCGTCTTCACAAAAGAATGGGATTGTTTCTGAAAGATATATCTCACTATACCTGTCCTTTACCTTACTATGTCTGATAAAGTCTATACAGCGCCTTTGCACACCTCGATATAAGTATCCATACTTATAGAGAGTAGCATCTCCATCATATTGCTCCCACAAACTTGCAAAGAAATCGCTAACTATATCATGGGCGTCTTCCTCATCCTTCACGAAGGTAAGAGCCACATAGTACAATTTGGAATAGTTTTGTTCAAACAATTCCTTAAATTGATTCCTTTTATTTATTTCGTCTGTTGCCATTATGCTCCTCTATACGATAGCTTATATCTTTTTTTAACAAAGGTATGAATAATTCCTTACATAAACGAACAAAACTTAAAAAATTAATATTTTTTTAAACTTAAAGGGTGCCACAAGTACAAGAGAGAGAAGGAAAAACTTGTGACACCCAACAGTATGAATTATGATAAATCCACTTTATTTTTTCAAATCTTCAATCATTTTTACGTAGTACTGACTGAAATCCATCATAGTCATGGCAGGAATTACGCCAGGCTCGAGGTTCTTTTGTCTTTCCATTTCCTTGGCTTTTTCCTTGGCAATATTCTTCATACGTGCATTTATCCAACCGATTGCAGTTTCCCTTACTTTCGGATCTTTACAATGCTGCTGGATACGTAAAGCCCAATTATAAATGCTCATATCATACTCACCATATTTTTTGATGCTCTTGGTACATAGTGCTGCAAATGTTTTCCAGTCAGATTTACTTTCAGCCACATACATATCGTAGTTGAGGATAACCTCATCAGCGTTCTTTACTTTCCATTTCTTCATCTCTTTCTTGTAGGCTTCCATGGCTACCTCATCTACTTTTACGCTGCCATCAGACTCCTTAGTGACAAAAGAGCGTGGATAGGACATCCAAACACTTTCTATTGCTCTGTCAAGATGTTCGTCTCCATATTTTTTTGTAAACATTGCTTTATGTGACAACACATACTGGAATGCAGGAGAAAGCGGAGTGGTATTATATTTTAGGAAGGCATCAAACAAGCCTTTATTTGTAAGCATATCCTGATCTCTGCCCTCCAAAAGTACTCCTGCCACTTCATTGGCTTTTTTAGAATCATAGGCACCATCCAAGGCTTTGAGATATGACAAGAGGAAGGTTGTATCTCGTTCACCGCCTTCATAGCGCTTCGCAAGGGAAGATAAACTTAATGTTCCTATTCCATCATCAACTGATTTAAGGAATTTATCAGCATCCGAGTCACCACCCACAATTCTATTTATTTCTTTTCCATCTCCATCCAGAAAGAGAAAAGTAGGATAAGCTCTCACAGAAAATTTATTTTTAAGTTCTGGACCTTCTCCCTTTTCCATATCAATTTTGAAAGATACGAAATGCTCGTTGAAATAGTCACCCACTTTCTTCTGTGGGAACACCTGGGTAGCCATCATCCTGCATGGACCACACCAGCTGGTATAGCAATCAATAAAAAGCATCTTGCCTTCTTCTTTGGCTTTGTGCAAGACCTCTGCAAATGTTTTTCCTTCTACAAATGCAACTCCTTCTGATTTAACAATCTCTGTAGCTGTGACAGGCTGCTCGCCCTGTGCCTGCACTGCGGAAAAGGCACATAAAGCAGCCATAATAAAAAAGAATCTAATTTTCATCATGAATTTCTTTCAAATTAACTATATTCTAAAACTAATATTCAATAAACTGCTATTATTCCTGATAACCAGTATTTTGCTTCAACTTACCATATGAAATTCGAATCTCATAGTTTGGTATTGGCAAATTCCATCTATTTTTCTCAATGGCGCCCAATGTGTGGTCACCCAAGATATTATCTGTTCGCATGAGATCCCAGCGGTAATGTCCCTCGTATGCCAATTCACGATTGCGCTCTTTCAGCACAGTTTTTAGGAATGCTTCTTTCGAATCGAAATCAGAGGTTTGGTACGGAGCTGGTTTTGAACCGCTTGGATAAGCGCGCTGATGTACATCATTGAGTTGTTTGACAGCTTCTGCAGATACAGCACCAGATGTCCTGACGAGCGTTTCTGCATAAGTAAGTTTCATTTCTGCCATACGGATGAAGAGAACATCATCATAACCGCTATATTTCATTGTTGTCAAGTCATTCGGATAATCCGTCTTGGATCCTTGCCAAATGAGATAAGTTCTTCTGACGTCATTTTCATCATAGAGATCTTTCATTGAAGCAGGAACATAATAGCTCGTCTTGCGATAATAACTCAATCCGTTAGGATAATTATCTGTGTAGATACGGCTCGGCTCAAAGAAAATGAGTTCATTGCTGCGGGTAGTTGGATTAGGATACGTATTTCCTTGAGGTGACTCATTCGTTGGGAAGAGTGCCGTACTGTACTCGCTGCTTGACGAAGAGAAAGAATATCCGTTCTTTGCTATTACTTCCTTGGCATAGTCGCACGCCTTCTCCAAATCTGCCTGATTATTGGTATATGTGCCTTTATACAAATAGATTCGGCTCAGGAGCGCCTTAGCTACAGTTTGATTGGCACGTATTCTTTCTGTTACTGACGGAACATCATCTGGCAAATCAGGAAGTGCATCTGTCTCCAAATCTTTTAGAATGAAATTCCAGCAATCGGCATTTGTAGAGCGGGATGCAATGTCATCTGGATTATAGCCATTATAAGCATCGCTTCTCAGGATAATACCCTCACCTTGGTCGTTACCCAACAAGGCCTGATCGCCATACATGCAAAGCAACTGGAAATTAACGTAAGCACGGATGAATTTAGCTTCTGCGATATACTGACGCTCCATGGTTTCGTTAAACTGACCAAATTCATTGATTTTATTGATGATATTATTAGCATAATCGATGGCATTATAACCCCAAGACCACATACGAGCCAAGAGTCCATCATGCTCAGACGAAGTAAAAGAGCTAGTCTTTACAGCCAAATAGCCAGTTGCAGAAGAGCGTATGGCCATGTTGTCTGTAGCCATATCACCCATCAACAGGGTATAGCCTGCATTAGCATAGTTATTCTGGTCTTGAGGCGCACCAGCCAGGAAAACATTCAAGCGCACGTATGCACCAAGCAGTGCAGCCTCTGCCGTTTTCTGAGTCTTGTACACCTTTTCATCCACGAGTGTATTCTCTGGTGCATAGTCCAGATTACATGCGCAGAAAGAGAAGAGGGATGCTGCCAAAACACCGATTTGAAATATTTTTGTTTTCATATTCATTGCTTGTTAAATGTGATTAGAAACTTGCTCTCACGCCAAACTGCATACTGCGAGACTGAGGCATGGTCATATTATCATAACCGGCAGCCAGAGCAGAAGAACCGAATGCACTTACTTCAGGATCCACACCGGAATACTTTGTAAGGGTGAACACATTGGTCATGGTTGCAAATACTTTTAACTGGTTGAAGAACTTAGTGCGTGCCAACAATGTCTGAGGGAAATTATAGGTAAACGTAATTGTCTTCAGACGCAAGTAGGAGTTATTCTCTAGAAAACGAGTAGTGGTAATGGCTGTAGTATAGTCATAATTACCAATCACAGACTTGTTGTTCAACTTAGGAATATCTGTTTGTTGTCCCTCTATTTGCCACATGTTCATGATATCTTGAGACAAGTTGTATGCATCCTCGCTCGTATAATTGAGCAAAGTGGCACGAGTACTGTTAATCATCTTGCTACCCACAGAGAAATTGAACATGAAATCGAGTTCAAAGTCTTTATACATCAATGTATTGGTGATGGAACCATAGAAGTCTGGCAATGCAGTACCACATACAAACTTATTTGCCTGGGAATTATTGTAATCTGCAGCAGGAGGAGTAGTAGAGATAGTACCATCCTTGTATTCCCACAAAGGGTTACCAGTAGCAGGATCCACTCCAGCCCACCTATGTAAATACCACTGAGCAACAGGCTTTCCCTCTTCATAATACTTATATGAACTGTTTGCCTGATCAAGCTGGTTACCCTCAAAGCTCAATTTCAGGATCTTATTGGTAGCTCGAGAGAGGTTGAGAATCGTCTGCCACTGAAAGTCCTTTTTCAGGATATTAGTGGTGATGAGCTGGAAGTCCAGACCCTGGTTGCTCATGTCGGCGATATTTTGATTTTCCTTGCTATAACCAGTATAGAGAGGGAGGTCTGAAGAGAAGAGCATGTCTGTTGTCTTCTTGTAATAATAATCAAGAGTCATTTTCACTCTATGATCGAACATTTCCAAGTCCAGACCTGCATCAAAGGTATAGGTCTTTTCCCAGCGAAGGTTCTCATTTCCCGGTTGTGACATCTGAAGATAATTCTTTCCTCCATAGGTAGTGAGTTGGTTCAGTGCATAGACAGCCTGTGCACCATAATAACTGTTGTTACCATCCTTGCTTGATAAACCGAATGAACTTCTGAGTTTCAGTTCATTGAGGAAAGGAAGCCCCTTTTTGATAAATTTTTCATTTGACATACGCCAGCCCAATGATATAGAAGGGGTACTCAAATAGCGGTGATTACGATTGTAGCGTGATGAACCATCAATGCGATAAGTAAGACCCAACATATAGGTGTGCTTATATTGATAGTTAACACGTGCAAAAGCAGAGAAGAGGGCAGACTGCTGCATATAGGCTGCAGTGACACGCTTGGTTTGTGCAGCCCCTACTCCACTCAAATCAGGACTGAAAAAGTTATCGCCTGCCACAGATGTGATACGCTCCTTGGTATATTCGTAACTCTGACCAATGATACCTTGGAGGAAATGATCATGACCGAACATCTTGTTGACATTCAGGAGGTTGTTGACCACTGTCTTATAATTTAAAGTGGTAGATTCTGTAGCCTGATTGCCCACCACACCGGTAAGATTATCTGGTAAGTCGCCCTTGCGGATATTAGAGAAACTATTGTAGATATCTGCACCAATTTCTGTACGCCAAGAAAGCCAGCTGAAAGGTTTGTACTCAATATATCCATTACCAATGACACGGGTATCCTCTACGCTCTCGTCATTGATATAAGCCATAGCCACAGGGTTGAAAGCCTCTGCAGCACCCTTTGAGTTTGGAGAATATCCATAGTAGTATTCACCATTTTCATCATAAACAGGCAAGTTAGGAGCTTTCTTGATAGCTGCAGCATAGATAGAACTTGCAGCCAAAGCATGATTGTCGAGTTTATTCAGCGAAACACTCACACCCATATTCCATTTAGGAGCAAGAACAGTATTCAGATTCAGTCTTGCAGAATAACGCTTCATATCGTTGTTGATTACGTATGATTCGTTGTTATCATACGAAAGGCTAACGAAATAGTCTGTATTTTTATTACCACCAGAAACAGATGCATTTACACCATGGCTGACGGCAGTACGTGTGATAGCATCGAGCCAATCGGTATTATAGCCTTGTGGATAGTTACCATGAGGATAATACAGTGAATATATCTGACTGTAGCTATCTCCATTCAACAATTTGACTTTTCCTATTGGATTATCAATACCAAGAGTGTAACCTACATGGACCTTAGTTTTTCCTTTTGATCCTTTCTTTGTAGTAATCAAGATGACACCTGCAGCACCTCTGGAGCCATAAATAGCTGTAGCAAAGGCATCTTTCAAAATCTCAATAGACTCGATATCATCTGGATTAAGATTTGATAATGGGTTTTTCTCAAAGGAATTGTTTAAATCAATGTTATAAGTAAGTGTTCCACCACCTGTCTGCATACCACCTAAAGCCACGCCTGGAATACTACCACCAGTAGTGTTTACGGAATTGGATGTTCTATCTGTACCATAGATAGGTACACCATCAATGACATAAAGAGGGTTATTGTCGCCCATGATAGAGCTGATACCGCGAATGGTCAATACATTTGCTGCACCAATCTGACCAGAAGAATTGGACATAAAGAGACCAGGAACACGCCCCTGCAGCATCTGGTCAACAGACTGAAATGAAACATTGTCTTTTGGTTTAACAGAAGAAACTGATCCTGTAAGGTCACGACGCTCCACCTTGCTGTAGCCAACAACAATCAAGTCTTGCATCTTCATGGCAGAACTCTCTTTCATGACAACAACAATCTTATTTTTGTTTCCAACCTTTATATTTTGGCGATTGTAACCCACAAAGGAAAAGACCAGTATGCTATTAGGCTCTGCCTGGATACTGTACGTACCATCTTCGGCTGTAGAAACAGCCTTATGGGTACCTTTTACAGATACCGAAATCATAGGCATAGGTTCACCACTTTCATCAAGCACCTGTCCTGTTACCGTATGTTCTTGAGCAAGAGCCGTCAGCGAACAGAAGACAAAAGCCAAGAGTATATATAGTTTCGTTTTCATGAGCGAAATATTAGAATATCATTAAATACTGAAAATGAAAAAAGGAAACTTCCCTTTCCCAAGGAATCCTTGGACGGAAAGTTTCCCTGAAAATTGTGTATAAGTAATTACTTAATCAGTTTAATCCATGTATCTGTGCTAAATACATCAGAAGCGCCCAATGGGAATCCCCACATATCGGAAATGGCAGTCTTGTTACCACCGAAGATAAATGCGGTATTTCCAAGAGCTACACCAGCACTACCACGAACACCCTCAAAATTAGAAGGTACAGTAGTAACCTCTGTCCAGTTTACACCATCAGTGGTACGGTAAACCTTATTAGACAATACATGGGTACTACCATCAGCATCCACGTATTCTCCACCAATCATGAAAGCAACATCATCGCCAGCAATTACCTTTGCATGATACATAGCAGGAGCACCAGTCAACTCACCTGCTTTCTCCCATGTCAAACCATCAGCAGAAGAATATACATTGGTTCTCATATAATTTTGGCTACCAATATAGTTAGTGAAGCCACCTACACACCAGAGTTTGCCCTTGAAAGTGAAGAAAGAAGCTGCATTTCTGCGAGTAACATCAAAGTCAGGATCACTTGAAGTTGGAGTTACAGCATTCCAGTTCTTACCATCAGTAGTGTAAGCGTAGCGTCTTGCACCCTGTGCCATACCAAATCCAAAGTAATAACCGCCCTGAATAAACATCTTATCTTTGATGGTTGCCACATTGAAGTAAGCAGAAGATAATTCATAAAGACCATCGGATTCGAGACCCTCATGATCCAGTACCTTCATGCCCAATGTATCGCACTTGAAAGTCTCACCGTCAGCTGTTGAAACACTTCTCCAGTAGTTGATAGAAGGCATACCCCAGTCAACTTCAGCCTCATTGCCATACTTATCATTTCCCTTAGTACGAGCACCGCCCAAGATGTACATTCTTCCATTAAACACAGCCAAGCGTGCACCTTCACCACCGATGACGTAGTTTGTTTGACCTTCAGGAAGAGTCAGACCTGTAGCATCAGTCTTGTAATCAACTTCAGTCCAGTTCAAGCCATCCTCAGAACAGAACAACTGGTAGTTTTCTGTTTTAACCTCTCCTGAGCCAGAAAGAGATGTCGTGATGGCATAGAACTTGCCATTGAAGAAGGTCATATCATAATCAATCAAATCAGAAGGGAAGTTGGTAAAGGTACTTGCTTTCTTAATCATATCAACACCGGAAGCCACTTTAGCCTTCACCACCTTCAATGTATAAGATTTGGAGTTACCATTATTGTCTTTGGCAACCAGTGTTACAGGTGAAGAAGCATTTACTTCAACCCCCTGAGTTCCCACTTCTACATCATTATAATATACTTTAGCACCTAAAGTTGCAGTAGCAATAACTTTAGTTTTGCCGAGAGAAGCATCAATCACATCCCAATCTACACTGTCATTGGTATTCTCTATAGTCATAGCATCCTGCTTAATCACGCAGGCATAAGATTTTGCACTACCAGAAGGTGTTACCTGCACAGCAGTAATACCTACGGTAGGACCAGCAGATGGTCCATCATCGTCACTTGAACAAGAAACCATTGTTACGCCAGCCAGAGCAGCGAGCATCCAAATAAAACTTTTCTTCATGTTAAGTCTCTCCTATTGTTTTAATTAATAATGTACTCCTTGCTTTTACACAAGGAGCGGTTAAAGTTTTAAAGTCGGTTACATCATGGCTGCGCCCATGCTCATTACTACCTTAGGCGCAACTTTCTTACCTGCAAGACAATCATCAATAGCGTTCTTGATATCTTCGCCACGCAGATTCTTGCGATAAATGTTACCTTCCTTGTCAATGAGGATGATAAATGGAATACCGCCAAACTGGTAGGTGTTCATCACACTCTTACCTGCATCAGGAGTCCATCCTTGCATCCAAGGCATCTGCTCTTCTTTCAAGGCTTTAGTCCAAGCTTCTTTCTTCGCATCAATTGATACGCTAAGGAACTGAATACCCTTATCCTTATATTCGGCATATACCTTCTTGACATTAGGAATTTCTTTACGGCAAGGACCGCACCAACTTGCCCAGAAGTCGAGAACGATGATTTTACCCTTCAACTTTTTAATATTGATGGTCTTTCCCTTTTCATTTTGGAAAGTAAATTCCGGTGCAGGGTTACCTTCTCTCATGCGCTCACGCATTTCTTTTTCTTCGGCTTTTTTCTTGCGATAATCAGCCACAATTTGCTTGGCAGATTCTGATGTAGACTCCAAATGACTCAATGTAGCATTGATCAAATCTACATCTTTATCTTCATCCAATTGACTAAGCGGAACGAGTACACTGGTCATATCAGCATAGTGCTCAACGATATATTTCATCCAAGCATCACTATTGTCATAATTGGCATCATACATTGCGTTAGTCAACGTACTCTTCTCTTTCTGATCTTCAATTTTGGTTTTCCAAACATTCTGTGAGATGGCAATCATTGCCTGATACCCACGATAACCCACAAAATTAACAAGGTTCATAACCTCATTCTTCTTTCCCGCGCGTATATATACATAAGGAGGATTCTTGATTTTAATCTTAGCGGTATCTATACCACGAAAATCAATATCCATATTTTCATCTTCCAACCAAACGTCAACACCTTGCCACTGTCCGCAATCTACTGTTGCAGTACCAGGTTTGTCAAAAGGCACCGTAATTGAATAGGTGTGGTCATCATTCACAGGAACATCGGCAAGTATCTTTTTATCAGTACCGCTACGTTGGTAAACTGAGACCTTGAAGTCCTTATCGATAAACTTAACCTTACCTTTGATTGTTACTGAATGCTGGGCGAAGCCTTGGAGAGCCCACCCTGCGCATAAAGCAGCAATCATCATCAAACTGAATTTTCTCATAGTCTAAAAATTTTAATTTTATGTTTCAAATTTATATAGATAACGGATGGAAAGAAAAATAGGGGAATGAAAAAAAACAAAAAAACAGAAAAATATTAGTTTTTGGATAAAAATGATATTAAACAAGCAATATTTTATACATTTTGGCATTAAACTATTCTGGCTTGTATGTTCTGTTTTATATGGGGGAAATGGTTTTTCAATTATCAAGTTGAGTATATACATCATTATCTTTTTAGAATGCTGGTAGGTGCTTCGAAGGGTCTTCCTTCTTTTTGATACGTTGGAGAAGGGACATTTCTTCGACTTTCGAAGCTGTTTTTTTTCAACTCCTATTACGTTGATGTCTTTAGACAAGCGTTTGTCTGCGCTGTTGAAAGTAAATCTAAGCAATCCTGCGTCATATTCTCTTTTTTAAAATGTTTTTGTATTTCACCAAACTTCCTATTTGGTATTGTGCTTTTTTACAACTGTCGACTATTCTTTGTAAACGATAGAACTTTCTGCTAAAATACTATTTTTTATTGGATTATGAGTCAGGTTTTTCTCATTTTCTTCTTGCTATTCTAAAAAATACCATACATTTGTTTAGCGCACAGTTACTTTTTAAAGTGGGCTCCGTCTCTTATTTGCTGCGGTGTTATGCCCGTATGTTTCTTGAAATAACGGCAGAAGAAGCTGGTGTCTGCAAAATGATATTCCCATGCCATTTCCTTGATGCTCTGCGAACTGCGCTTGAGTTGCATCTTGAGCTGCAGAATCACATATTGGTCGATGATGGACTTAGGCGTATGGTGCGTTACCTGGCGCACGATGTTCGTTACGATGGGAGTGTCCTGACGGCAGCGATCTTCACTCAATGCTGAAACTCGGTTTGACTGCACTCCACAACAACCGCAGCATCCTCAACCACCAACTCTGCAATACGCTGGACATTGAAGCCGGCAAACAGATTATTCCTGATGCTACAATAGCTGAAAAAAATGCCGGCATGGAACTTCGTGGGACGTAAAATGAAAAAAGGAAAATCATAGGGCCACAGAGTTCAAATAGTTTTTTGAGATTATAAAGGCTTGCAGAGATTATAAGGTCCTTTCTGGTGGTTGCCGTTACCAATTTGATCCTTTCCACCAATTCTATAGTTGCATTTGTTACATCTTATATATTCTGCAGCATAGGAGAAATGATGTAGATTCAATTATAATAGAAGAACTTGCCTATTATTGTTTTTCCAGCCATTTTTTTACACACCTTATAGCTCTGATTTGTTCGCTTTCGCTAAACTTAGAATCGTCATTCGTTTCATTTCCTTCCAGAACAGCTTTATAAAGAACAAGAAAATAAAAATCGGAAGGGTTTATCATTCGTTCCATAATTAGTGGAACTATTTGTTTTCCCATTGATTTGAGAGGAATGAACTCAGGCAATTTTGCATATGAATGTATGCTTGCACTATATCGCGTCTTAGGATTATGATCTATTGCAAAATTCCATTTATCCACTAAAACTGCAAAACGATTTCTTATGCTATCTGGTACTTGTGAAGCCAATTCTTTTATTTTCTCTTTCTCTGTATTTGTTAGAAAATCCCTTGTTGATAGGCTGTCTTGTTTGTTGTCAGCATTGGAATTCCAAATGTTCTCTGGTTCATGTACAGTTTGCAATGGAACTTTAACAATAGAGTCAGAAGCCACTTTCTCATAGTCATTTGCAGAATGATCTGTTTGTTCCTTAAAACTTAAAAAGAAAAAATTTCTTCCCCAACCATTACCAAATATAACATCTAATGGTTCCACTGTATCTTTCCATATTCTGACTCTTGCTGCAAATCCAAAATCAAATTTAACGGCAGTACTATCATATGTAAAAGTTACAGTATAGAACTTTCTTCCTATCTGTTTTCTTATTTGAGGGCGGCTGTCTCCTCCGTAATCCTCCTTTTTGAAAACTTGAACATCCGATACGTTAGCCTCTTTAAAAAATGGAACATACGCAGGACCAAAGGTCAAAGCCACGTTTCTTGCGCTATTTACAAGAGTACTATTGTCTAAGACCTCTGGTCGCTTGCATGAACTCAAGAATAGTGTACATAATACCGCTATTCCCCAAACTACAATCATTATAGATGGTATTTTTTTCATAATTCGTAATTTTTAATTTGCATTTCGCATGAACATGTTACCAATGACTTGATTATGTCTTTGCCTTCTTATTTTAAGATTGCACTTTCACTATTTTGATGTTTGTAATCTGGTGACTTTGATGTCTTCTTGCCATAGTCAAAACTATAAACAATTTTCAGATTTGCAGACTGATTATAACTACGACTTTGATCTATTTGTTTGAAAGAATAATATAATGCAGATAATTCATCTACAATGTTATTCTTCATCATGAATAAATTGTTTGCATTAGCTTCGATAGCCCAATTTCCATGATTCCACATTGCCGATAGTTGATACCGCCAAAATGTCTTTCTATTAATTTGGCTGTCTATCAAATCTCTTGTCGGTGACGCTATGGATGCACCAAAAGAAAAATCCCGAACATAGTAATTTATCATAGCAGTCCCAGAGAATGCAGACAAATTACGATGCTCTGCTCCTCCTCGAACTAAATGTTTAACCCATTGACCGGATAACTTCATATTAAGTGTACCAGAAGGTTTATAAGTTATAGACATATCTGCACTGGGACGATGATAGATACAGTCATCTCTAAAAGTGCTAATAAGATGCCCGTCTCGAATATAGTAATCCGAAATAATCGAATGATTCTGGTAAAAGTATGACACTCCCGTTTGCAAAGCGAATTTGTTAAAATTCAATGTGTGGCTTAATCGTGGATTCAAAAGAATGGAATTATCCATGTTAGAATTACCTTTGAGAATGATGATAGGATCTATCTGCTGTTCTACATTGTTAATCGTATTTATTCTCGGATAGGTGTTTCCCAAAGCGAACATAAATTGAAGTTGCTGTACTTTATCAATCCTATAAGTAGCCCTTGCCTGAAGTCTCGGCGTAAGATGATTGATAGACCTCATCCCCTTTAAACGATATGTTAGAAATGACAGTCCAGGATTAATATCAAAGAAAAAACTCCCTAAACGTTGGGAATAGTCTGCAAAAAGGATGGTTTCGGACGAATGCAAATTTTGATTATATGCAGAAGTCCCAATGTATTCGGAATCACTAATTCTCATGAACTCGTATAAACTGAAAGCCAATCTATTTCTATGACTGAACGCCATAGAATAGTTTGCATTCGCTTTGATGTAATAATAATCTTCCTTGACAAGTGAACGAAAAGACACATTATCATCGTTATAGAGACGGTCATAATCGTTTCGAGAATAATATCCATCAAAAACATAATCCAACGATTTTGTGTTAGAAAATGTGTGCAATCCGTAAAAATAGACACTTGGACGATAAGATTTGTTTCTTGTGTTAATGTCCAAAATGCTACCGTTCTTGAGTGCAGCAGCAGTTTTCCAATACTCCGTCATTCCATTATTGACACCGTTTTTTGAGGCATTCCATGCCATACCACCTCTAAGCATCCAAATATATTTTCTTCCTCGGTTGCTGATTGATGCCTGTACATATTCTTCCGTTTGCCTATTGCCAGCATTATTGTAATGCTGCAGTCTATTCAGTTGATAATCAGGGAAAATAAAAGTCTCATTCTCGTCCATAGACGATTTTGGATTTTCCAAAGAATATCCAGCCCAAAGGTTCAAACTTTTGGTTCCTGTGACAAATTTCGAAATAAGATTGTAATCACCATAGAGATAGCCTACATTCTGAGACGCATCAAGTTGCGTGTAGCCACCATTGTTGAGTGGTTTCATTATTATGTTTATAGCATATGCATCTTTTGCATATTTACCATTCGGCACATCAAAATATTCCACTCGAGAAACGTCCTTTGGTCTTAAAGACTGTACCTCTCGAAAATCAACTTCACGCCCATCTATATAGAGAGTCGCAGCCCCATTGGGAGTTGTCACACTTCCAGTCGAACGCTCGACAGACACTCCAGGAATCATGAGATTGCTCAACAGGTCATAACCAGTTACAGCATGTTTACGTTGCTCTTTTGTAGGAATAGCAAGGATATGATCACCTTCTCTTGTAAGATAAGATGATTTTACAACAACTTCACCAAGTTCTTTGCCTTGAATAAATGTTTTAGTTGTATCTGGTTTTTGTGCATAAGTTACGTGTAGGCACAAATTCATTATGATGACTAACAATGCTTTCATCTATTGATTTTTTATTGTTTTTATACTTATAATCAATATGCCTTCTTCTGTACTTTAAAGACAATACCTTTAACTCTTTAACTACTATTACCAAAACTTTTGGCATAAAATTCTGCCCAAATATTCAGAATAGCTTAAAATGAGCGATTTATGAGTGTTTTACCTCAATAGAGGTAATAATTTAGCAACGGTTCTAATTTCTGCAATGTGCATATGTTTGCTTGTCAAACAACTCTTTTCGTTTGCAAAAATACAACAATTTATTGGATACACAATAAAATGTATGCTTTTTAACGATTGATATTGATAAGTGAAAATTCTGTGGATGAACATCTCGGTTAATAAATCCTGAGATATTCATCACACAGAATTTGGGTATTGCATTTTAGAGGTTGATTTGAAAACCAATACTTTTCTAAAAACGATTAATCTCATCCTCAGCAGAACCGCTTCCGTTGTATTTATCTTTGAAACTATTGAAGTTGTAACTAATGGAAGCTATGATGCAGCGATTGAAGTTATTCACCTTTCTGTTCTGTACCACAAAATTAACCCTCTTTACATCGTTCAACTTCGAGCTATCAAACAAGTCCTCTGCTTTCAATGTTATCGTCAATTTCTTTTTAAGTAACTGTTTCTGTACCATCATATTGAATGACGAATAACCGTTTTGCTCGTAGATGCCATGATGTCCCTTAATGTTCCAATAGAAATCACATAGAAAAAGCCAATCGCTCCTTAGTGCCACTACATTTTGGAAAGCGAAGAGACCGTATGGATGATTGTAGTCTAATTGCTCTCCATTATATGATAGCGTGAAATAAGGTTTATAGACACCCACCGTCAAAGTAGGTCGCCAACAACCAAAAACAGGTGAAACAACACATTGCGCTCCTATTTGTTGGAAATCCTTGGCATTGGTTGACATCCAAGTTACCGTTCCAGGTTTGCCGGATACGGCAACGACAGTCGGATGGATGTAATCCTTGATATACTGATAATCCAACTTGAAGTCGAATATGCTATAATTCACACTAAGCTCTGTATCATACACGTATTGCGGTTTCAGATAAATGTTGCCTTGCTCATAATGGTATTGATTGTTGTAGCTCACACTGTTGTTCAACTGACGAAACGAAGGACGGTTGACCCTGCTACTGAAATCAAGATTCATCCCCACTCTCCCAAACATAGTGGAAAGAGAAAGGGATGGAAGTAAGTCCGAATAATTGGTCTTGTTCTTTACTTCTCCTTGGTCTGTGTTGATGGCATGAATGTACTCATAGCGAAGCCCGATGCTTCCTTTCCATTTGGAGGCAGACAAACGAAAAGTGGAAAATCCTGCATACTTGGTTTCCTTATTCTTGAATTGGTCATCGGCTATCTTCCCTTCTTCGTTTACAGACATACCCCATGAACTGATTTTACTGAAATCCGTTCCGAAATCAAGCCTATTATTCTTATTCATGTTCCAAGCAAACACCCCTTTGAGTGCAGTCGCACGATTTCGCTGGTCGTTTTGCATATGCGTGATTTCCGAGACAGCATCTATTCTACTTGTCTCGCTCACTTGTTGCTTATGTTTCAGTTGAGCATAAACATAGTCGGCATCCAAGTTGAGCTGTAGGTTGTCTGTTAGTTTGCCGATATAATACAGATTGACATTGTGAAACCTTTCCTTTTCAGATTCTTCAGTCTTGTTATCTGCAGCTGTCAGCAGTTCATCATTCTTGTACGTCTGCATATAGTCGAAAGGAGAGTCGAGCATCTTGTAGTTGGAGATGCTTCCCAAATATCTTCCGCCGATAGTGTGATTCTTGTTTATGGCATAATTCATACCAACATTATAGTCATGAGAGTGAGAGCGGTCGGAATATTCAGAAGCAGAAATCTCATGAAATGTATCTTGCTCGTAATTGAACTGGTTAACATCATATCTGATGTCACTTCTCGTATTGTCATATTGATATGCGAGGAATACATCCAAAGCTCCCTTGTGGATGTTGAGGTTGACCTCCTCGTTGTTAGACAAATTCTTATGTTTGGAGATTTCCGCACCCACAATACCAGAAAGTCCATCCAAGGAATGGTGTACGGTAGTGATGTTTATGACACTCCTTGTTTCTGCATCGTATTCTGCCCCAGGGTTTGTTATGAGCTGTACAGACTTCACGTTGGTAGAAGAAAGGAGTGACAACCCTGAAGTATTAGTCTGCTTTCTTCCATCTATATAGATGACAGGCTCACCCTTACCAAACACCTCATACTTTCCATTTGTATAGAGCATCCCAGGAATATATTTGATAACATCTGTGGCCTTGCCAATATTTTTCAAATTGGAATTTTGAACGTCAAGCGTAAGTTTACCATTTTCTCTTGATATGTATTTGCGATGACCTTTAATCATAACTTTTTGCAGATTAATTGTTGCATCCTCCAAGGTTATGGCACCAACCTCACCGGTACGATATGCATTACAATAAGTTTTGTAGCCCACACAACTCACTTTCACAATCGCCTTTTTCACCTCGCAAGGAATTACGAACTGACCATTCTCATTTGTTACACCACCCGTGATTAAACTGGAATCACTAACATTGAGCAAAGCGACATTGGCGAAATCGACAGGTTGATGATGAGTGTCTACAATGCGTCCCATCATTCTGTTAGAAGCCTTTGGGATACATTCAACGATAATAACATTATCCACTTGTTTCATCTTGATAGGATAAAAGCCTATCAAGTTCATGATGGCATCTGGAACACTTTCATTTTTGATGCTCTTCGTCACCTTGAAATCCTCCAACTCGTCATACACAAAGTTGATGACATACTTATCCTGTTTGGCATTCAAATCCTTTAATGCCGCAGAAAATGACACATTATTATATTGTCGGGTAATGCGTTGGGCAGAAACGCCCATACTTATCACCGAAAGCAAAATCAAACTTATCAGATATTTACTCATAGCCTATTCCCTGTTTTATAGTCCATATACTGTATATACAGTTGAGACAAGCAAAAAACTAAGCAAAACAACAACTTTTTTCAAAATTTACAGAAAAAACATTCAACGACTCCTTGTCTTCCACAAAGCCATTGGATGAAATTTTATTCTATTGACCATCTCTTTATCCTCGAACAGCAATTCTGGAATATACTTCTTGGCATTGAATTCCCGGACATATTCTTTCTCTGATTCTGTCAGAACCAATAGCTTTGAGAGAAAATCTTTCACTTCTGTCTTGGCTTTTTCAAAGTCAAAATGCTCACTGCGCCTAAGCACAGGCAAGAGTTGCGAACGAATCTGCGGAAAACGGATCTTGTCTATCTGCGGAAAGTCAGTATATTCCGTAGGCGTAGCGTTGTCTTTTCTGCTTGAGCCAACAGTCAGATAAAAGACGGTCGCTTTTCCCAGCAACGTTTTCTCTTCATCGCTCACGAATAGCTGATGCTTCACCATGTTATAGACATCATAAATGTCACGTGCAGCACTTCTACCTATCAAGGCGTTTATCTTGGTGGCAAACAATTCGACAGGTGAAAGAGAACGTACCTTCACATCGCTCAGAAACGGAATGGACACATGAGTCTCTATGGCAGGCAGGATATGGCAACGGTCGGAATAGTTGATTTCTATCTTGATGCCATCGTTGTTGCCTGCGGCATTGGTATAATGAAACACCCATGAGTCAAGCGTATGCGGTGTCTTGGAACCTGGCGCAAGATGATAACCTTCCGACTCCATATAGCGTAGAATCTCGTTATTCACTTCTTGGCGAATGGAGAGCATGGATTCTCGGTCGCAATCCACCGTAAAGTCAAGGTCTATATCTACCGAGAGTCTTGGCAGTTGGAAAACGGTGAGATTGATGGCTGTGCCACCTTTCAGCACAAGAGATTTAGACAGCAAAGGACTGTCATGGAAATAGTTGAGTATCTCCACCAATCGCATCACCTTTTCGAGGTTGTCGCGAATAAAGCCTTGCTCCTTGGCGATGATGTCAAGAGCTTGTTTGTTATATGAGTTCATATTCTTCCTTTGATGTTAGTTCTTGCGGCACATACATGCGCCATTTATTTACAAATGTATCCGACTCTTCGTTGTTAGTCAACCACTTGACGCTTTTGGTTCCCTTGGCTCGGCACAGCTCCAAGAGGGATTCTGAGATGTTGGCTTGTTCCTTGATTCGCTCCAACAGATAGCCTGTCTTCTGGTACAGGAATGCCTTGTCGTACCTTGCGAGATAATCGATGAGCCTTTCCTCATTGAGCAAGACGATACCCTCCATGCAATGCAGCAATTCCTCAATACCACCAGCTCGGTCGATGCGGTCAAAGCAATCCAACAACGTACTCTCCACATCCGTTACTCGCACATAAGGGTTTCCCTTGGGTGTCATCATACCAACGATTTCCTTTGTTTGTCGGCAATAGGTATAATCCACATCGTCGAAAGAAAAGGAATTGAAGCGAGTCATGCTTTTCACAAAAACCTCATTGAAGGGTTGATGAGCCAATCCATGAAATTCCAATGCTGTGTGATAACTGATGCAAGCTGTAGGTGACAAGTGGCTTCCTATCTCATACTTGTCGCAAACAGGTAAGCCAGATGCAATATCCTTCATGCAATAGGTATTGCGCCGTATAGCCACAATCCACCCTTGTTGCTTGTACCGAGCGAGCAACGCCTCCACCGCCTTCACCTTGTCTTTCAGAGCCTCAGAAAGTTCATCCAAAGTGAATATCCGCAGCTTGTATAATATACTCAATAGTTCTGTCATTGTTTCTAATTTTGCGCAAATATATAAAATCTAATTTATTTATGAGAAAAATCAGAAACTTTTTATGCTTTTTTATATGTGCTTTCCATCTTAATTGTCCAACTACGGAGGAACGAATCACCGACAGGCAAGTTCTTTTGGGAGTAACCCAAAAGGTTTCGAGTAACTCGAAACATACTTGTCACTGCCAACTAAAGCCAACGACTGCCACAACCACTTGAAACTCAAAACAAGTACGTTAAATTATTACCTTTTCGTATCTAAACAGAATCCACACAATCACTTTTCTACCGTTTAGAGCGTATAGTATTGATAATCGACTGATAACAGATACTATGGCTGTGACTCTTTGGAACAGATAGTCTTTCCTGCAACATTGAAAATGTTGGGACAAGAAAGTTGTTCCTACATATCAGAATTAAAACGTATATATTGTATGGCCTCCGAACCTCCTGTATGCGAGGAAAGCGATATTTGCCCATAATTCCTTTTATTTTTATATGACCCCACCAACTCCAATTGGATATAATCAAAACGGTACGACCGGTTTCCAGAAATCGCTAATTTGATTTAGTTTCAAGTTTCTCTTCCAAACATTAGCTTTAATAAAATGCTCTTCATAGACAGCCCTGTCTCGCTCTGGATAAATGTTCCCTTTCCAATATTGTCTCAATTCGGCAACCTTAATGAGATGTCCATTGGTACATACATATTTTGCATATTCGTTCTCTGCGGAAGAAACATACACTCTTGAAAAAATACACTTGTATTTGTCGCTGATTTTGGGGTTTGGAATATCTTTGAATTCTTCAATTTTGTCATAATGCTCAGTATTAGGATTCCACACGCAGGCATCAAAATATTCAGTGCCAGAAGCACCAAAGCTACCCAAATAAAACAGCACATCTTCTTTTATACCGTCAAAATTCAAGTCAGTCAACAGACAACTATCAATACGTTCTCCATTTGGTACAAGATTATCATCTTCAGGATATTTGTATCCGAAGCGATGAATGGTCTTGTCGCCACGTTTTATAATCACTCCATAATCAACATCGTCAACCTCATGCTCTATCATAAGGCTTAGAGTGTCGTCATTACTTCTCATAGAAGAATCAGAAATTGCTTCTTTCTGTGGAACACATTTCGTTTTATTCTTATTGCATCCCCATACTACAAGAAAACCACAAAAAATGAGTAAAATAAAAACTATCTTTTTCATACTTCTTTTTATTTTCATTGCGACAAAGATACAGAATTTCTTTTTATTTTCTGCAAAAATTAGCAATTATCTTACTCCACCAATAGCAATTGGATATAAATCGTGCTGTGGGAACTTCTCGCAGCCGATATAGAGCGTATCGAAGGCATCGGTGCCGTCGGTACGGTGTATGATTGATATTATCCAGCACGCTTACTCATTTTAGCTAAAAAACAGCCTAAATATTTGGAAGTTACTAAATTTCAGAGTATCTTTGCAAAAGAATAAAACGTATCAAGACAAAGGAATCAAAACGTATCCCTGCAAAGGAATAAAAAAATGCGTATGAGACAGGTAGAAGAAAGATATATCAGCTTGCTGACCGACTTCGGCTTCAAGCGAATTTTTGGAACAGCAATAAACAAGGATTTGCTGATTTGTTTTCTCAACAGTTTGTTTGATGGCAAACAGGTTGTGAAGGACGTTTCGTATCTCAACCCTGAGCATGTGGGAGACGTCTACACCGACCGCAAAGCCATCTTCGATGTCTATTGCGAGGGCGAAAACGGCGAGAAGTTCATTGTAGAAATGCAGAATGCCTATCAGACATATTTCAAGGATCGCTCCCTGTTCTATTCCACATTCCCTATCCGTGAGCAGGCTGCCCTGCTCAACTTCGACATGAACGAGGAAGCCTTCGAAAAGGAAAAAATCCGCCATAGTGTGCAGTTGTGCGATACCGCCACTCATAAAGTATTCTACGACAAGCTGGAGTTCATCTATGTAGAAATAGCCAAGTTTAACAAATCGCTGGAGGAACTGGAGACACTTTACGACAAGTGGCTCTATGCGCTGAAGAATCTCTATAAGCTTACCCAGCGCCCTAAGGAGTTATGCGACAAGGTCTTCGACCGCCTCTTTGAGGAAGCCGAGATTGCCAAGTTTACTCCGCAGGAATTGAGGGAGTACGAGGCCAGTAAGATAGCGTATCGCGACATCAAGAATTCCGTAGACACCGCCAAGCGTGAAGGTATTGCTGAAGGAATGGAAAAAGGAATGGAAAAGAAAAGCCATGAGATTGCCAAGAAGATGCTGACAAAGGGCATGGATGAAGCGACTGTGATGGAAATAACGGGGCTGTCGGCAGAACTGATACAGCAGCTGAAAGCGGAGATGTAGATTATTGATTCGCAAGGCTCCTGTAACAAAACCAAGTCTTGCACAAAGGTTTTATCTGGAAAGGCGGATTAGGAGGGATTCCGCTTCAATGCAAAATATACTTTCTGTTTAATTTGGCTACTTTGTACTCGTTATTATAGTAAGAAAGTACAAACTTTGTTGCTTAAATAATGTACTTTATGTAATCACAATAAAGCGATATAAAAAGATGAAACAAACCGATAAAAATATAAAAGAGATACGAATATACCATAGCCTTTGGAAGAATATTCTTCTGACTGTTGGTTGTTTCGCTTTTGCTGCAGGTGGATATTTCATACTCCATGATGCTAATACCTCATGGCCAACAAAAGTATTTGGCGGTATAGGAAGCATGGTGTTTTTTGGTTGTGGCGGAATGCTTATGTTTATGATGACTTTGTATAACATAACTACTCATATACCATTTTTGATAATCCATGACGATAGGCTTGACATTTACGAACAGCGCAAGAGAACATATCGAACAATCTATTTTAAAGATGTGGAGCAATTTCGCCTAATTAGTATATATTCTAACAACTACATAGCCATTGATTATTGTACAGTACCTTTGATGCATAAGATGGATAATGCTTCATGTCTAACCCAACGTATGATGAAATTTAATGTGTCTGTATCAGGAGCAATAGAAAGCATCCTCGTGCAGAATCTGACAATGAGGGGTAAGGAAATATGCAATACTTTGAACAATCGAATGAAAATATGGAGGTCGAACTGCAATTAATAATTGTGCTGTTGAGTTTTTATAATACAAGACAAATACTTTATTGAAAGGCGGATTAGGAGAGATTCCGCTTCAATAAACAATATAGTCCTTGGATACTTTTACATTTTACTAATATCATCATCAAGTTGTTTCCTCCAGATTAAAGTTCCGATACCTGAAAAGATGAACGTGAAAATTAAAGCTGCTTGGGCATAACCGACAGGCAAATAATCTCCTTCAAAAAAAAGATAATCCGTTTCAGAAGCATAGTATAGTTTAGGAAAGATTCCTGACTTTATTTTGTTCAAGTTTCTATCTCCTGTATGCAATTTATATTGCTTTGATTTATATGTTATTAAAATTGTATTTGAACGTTTATAATTAAGTTTTTCTTCATATCCATTATACTGATAATCTACAATAGGCTTCTGAGTTTTTTCGATATGGTTACCATGTAAATATAACAAATATAAAGCAAGAGATAAAACTAACCCTGCACAAAAAAGTGTTTTAAATAATGTTTTAATTTTCATATTGTTTCCAATTCAAATTTAAAGTGCTTATCATATCAATGTTTGCAGAAACAAACATTTCACTTTTTGTTTTTACCATTATCTTATCTGCCTTTGCGTCTTAATGTCCCATTCTTGATGTATCTACAGCCTTTACGTTCTTCTCCTTGTAGCCACCAAACTTATAGATAACTGCGAAGGTGACAGATGCCCAGCTGTAGTTGATCTTCATACGGTAGTCTTGGTTGCCTTGCACGGAACGGGTATCGTATTTATTGTTGAAGATGTTGTTGCCATTAAGGCGCAATCCCCATTTTCCATCATGTGACGACCATTGCAGTTTGGCATTCATTCTGAAGATAGGACTTATGTCGTAAACTCCTTGTATTGCCTTTGACTGAATGAACGGATTAAGAATGAGACGCAAGTCCTGCGTGCTGCATAGTTTTACGGATGCCGTGCCTCCAAGTCTAACCGACAGTTTCTTGCGATTGAACGGCAAGTCGAAGAAGTGGCTGCTCTTGTCGTGCTTGTAGGTTCCTACTGCAAACACGTTGCCGTTGAGCCATTTGCCTGCACTGAATATGGCTGATGCTTGCAATCCAAAGCTATTGGAATAGTCGAAGTTGGTTTCCTTCATTATCACTGCCATGCGGTCTGTGGTTTGATATGGCAACTGCACAGAATAATCAGGTTTCAGACTTGCAAAAGCCATAAGCGTATAACGTCGCTTTATCTGCCACATCAGATTGACATTATAATAAGAGAAGGGTTTCAAATCGGGATTGCCATGTATCTCGGTGTAGGTGGACGAGTAGAACACATTGCTCATAGTGGACCAATAACTCGGGAACTCAGAGTTGGAACTGAATGATAGATTGAGCAAATGGTTGTCGTTGACGTTCCACAAAGCATTGAGCGTAGGATATACGCGCCATTTATCCCATATGGGAGAGTGATATTGCTCGGCAGCAACAGATGCTTCAAGACTAATAGCCTTGTTTATCTGCTTGCTGAAACCTGCATATATGTTCCATATACGCTCGTTGAGGTCCACGCTGCTTGTCCCATCGGGCAAAACGCTCCCATCCTTGTCTATTGTGGTCTGATAACTCTTGTTGCTTGTGAATTGCCCTTTCACACCATACGACAATCCCCAGCCGTGTGCCAAGGAATGGGTTTGGTCGGCTGTGAACATCCATTTGTTGATGGTCTGCTCGCTGCCGCTTGTCAGGTTGCGTTCAGTTTCATTTTTGTTTTCCGTAGTTATCGTACCATCGAGGGCTTGTTGCTGAGGCGTGCGATAGTAAGTGTACGAACCGCTAAGGGTTAGTCCGAAAGGAAGCGCGTAGTTAACATCCACATTGTGCAGATATTCATGACTGTCACGATGCATTCCGCTTATGCTTGAACCTGTCGTGCGGCTGTTTGAGTTTGTCTTGTTCCATCGTCCTGTATAGGCTACGTCGAGACGATGGTTCTTGCCAAAGGCATAGTTCATCCCCAGTCGGTAGTCGTGTGTAATGCCAAACGACTTCTGCCCAGTTTCATCATTATAGTGTATACGATTGTTGCCAAGTGGATGATTGGCTATGCGTGAAGACTCACCGTAGGAATTGCCGTTTACATATTTATATTGTGCGTCAAGTCCAAACTTGCCTCTTTGCAAGGAAAGATATAAATTACCAAACTCATTGGCGTATTTGTTTTGCCGCATGCCACCAATGATTTGTCCAGAAAGCTGATTGGTACCGGCGTAGTCTTTCGTGACGATGTTGATAGCCATGCCACGCACATGATAGCGAGCAGGGGCAGACAGCAGCACTTCGGCTTTTGCCAACTGTGCGGCAGGCATTGCCTTCAGACGCTCTGTCAGTTGTTCCTGCGTCAATGTGGTGGCTTGTCCGTTGATAATCAACGTTACTTCATTGCCAGAGAAGGATATGCTGCCTGTGGCATCGCTGACACCTGGTATGCGTGTCAATGCCTCGTAAGCGTTGTCGGCAGGCAATTGTTTTAAGAGTAGCGGCATATTGTACGACAGCATACCCCGCTCTGCCTTGACAATGGGGCGAGAACCCTTTACCATCACTTCTGGAAGATTGTGCAACATTGTCTCCATTGTGAGCGAATCCGTTTGCGTCAGAGTTTGAGCTTTCACGTTGGCAACAGAAAGCAGAAATAATCCTAAAAGAAATATCTTGTTGGCCATATTTTATCTTTTTAAGTTATCTTTTTAATTTCACCCAAACGAAAGCAAACTGCAATTATTTGCCTCTTTTTGCATTCCGAGTGTAAAGGTATAAATACTTTTTGAAACAACATAATTTTAGGAGGATGTTTAAATTACATTAAGCAATGTTATACGTGCTTACACTTTGCATAATAACGCTAAAACAACATTTTCACTTACTTTTTTACGGTTTACCTGCATTTTTATTCTATTTGATTCATTACATTGAAAAGAACTTTTCTGTATGCCCAAATAAAGAAGTTATTGAGAATGTGAGAACTCGTGTAAATACTCAATTCGCTATCATAACGAAATGATACAGATGGCAGCAATTAAAGATAGCATTGCTAATAGCCTATTTAAAGAAGCGAATGAAATTAAAAAGAAAATTAGCATGACACAGTTTAGTTAACACACTAATTCTTGTAGAACCATAATAAAAAACTCCCCATAGAGTTTACTTTTGAATAGAATTTACGTAAATGACAAGATTTTTTGCCTGACTAACAAATATAAACAACAATGCCACTTCACACACCTTTTAGTGCGCAAAGTGGCATTAATTATAAGACGTTGAACGAGCAGTAACCCGTTGTATCTCTGTAGCCTTCTGTTGTCTCTATTCTCATTTTCTTCCCAATGCGATATGTCCCTTTCGTATATTTCTGACGTACATTGCCCAGATCAATTTGAAATTTTCTGGCAGTGTTTGGTCGGATGCCAAGACCTATCTCTATAAAGGCAGCATTCTTCAATGGAATCTTTTTCCAACCTTTATTTTCCTTCTCGATAAAGTACTCATAACCAACGATACAAGTCCATGGTGAATTGTTGGTTATAGTCAACGTAACAACTTGAGGTTTATTCGTAAAATGCGTCTGCGAGAGTTCCAAGCCAAGGTTTCCTTGTACAGAGTTGGCCTCTTTTGCTGTTTTGGTCTCTTGCTCGGATTTATTCTCTTGCACATTACTAGTTAAAGCACTTGCTTCCGTTACTTGACTATTACTTTTATCCCCAACAGAGCAAGAAAGAAACAATAAACATGCAATCATGCATCCTAGCAAAAAAATAAAATTAATTTTCATACTCATTATTTTTTATGTTAGACAAAAATGAAAATTACAAAGGTCACTATCACTAACCTATTTTGTTTTGGCTTTATTATTAACAGTTTCTTCATAAACAATCATCTATTAAAATCCTGACTACTACTATTGCTTCCACTTCCAAAAGAACCAAAACCATTCCCACTTGAAGAAGAACGTGTATTTGAATTGCCTTTTTTATAGGACAGTAGTGAATTATGATAAACCGAGTTACTTCATTAAAATTGATTTATTATTGTAGCCATAGCCGATAATCTTTACATCTACTTTTGAATGGATTAAAGTTGGTGAACCTTGTATCTTGTATTGGAAGTAGATTGTATCTATTTTCTCTGTTGTGGCTATTTTGAGAGTTTTAACTTGATTGAATGTTTCCATTGTTGTCTTTTTGAATTTTTTATTGTCGCAAATAACCACTCTTTTTTTTACAATATATCCTCGTTGGTCTGTCTTGTATTCAATAGCAACGTATGCCTCCAAATTATTTTTTTGAAACTCAATAGGATATTTACATTTTCTTTTCAATTCGTTTATAAACAACTCTTTATTTCTATAGTCAGGATTACCTGTGCTTACTTGGCATACATCAAATAGTTGCGGAGATGTTCCCACAAGAGACACATTGGTATTGGAGTTGCATGAACCAAATACTACCAAAACTGACAATAATATAATACCCACTAATTCCTTCATCTTTATTCTATATGATTTTATCTATGACTCCACTTTTTCGTGCCCTAATCAATATCTCCTAAAAAGACTGGTTATTTCATATTCATAATGTTATGATTTTTTAATTAATTTGCGTAATATTTTTTCCCACTTTTTTTCAGATATAAATGATTCTGGAAGATTTGGCAAAAAAAACAAAAAATTATTAAAATAATCGATCCAATCATGAATGACGAAGCAAAAAAAACAAATTATACTTGATAATATTTTTATTATTTTGTTCATAACAATATTGTTAAATTTTAGTAAAGGTATGTAAGCATGATAACTTACGGTGTAGAAGGTCTCAGCACCGTTGCAATACTTCAAAGAAGCAAAATGTGAATATTCTTTGACTTTTCCTATTGATTTTACAGGAGGTTTATATTCTTGTCTTGATGATACATACATATGTTCTTATTTTGGTGTTATAATAAAAGAACGAAGATTGATAAAGTTTATTGCTTAGGATTACATCATTTTACAAATGAAAACACTATATGCTTGTCTCGGAAAGGTATATATTCATTTTATGATGGGGTTATGTTCACAAGTTTGAGATTTCATGTAAAAAAGTCCAATTTAGAGCGAGTTATAACATTAAACTCACCCTGGAAGGGATATGCATAGTGTGTTGTATGCATTCCCTCCCAGGGTGATTTTTTATGGTTCACCCAGAAATTTGATGATTTCTGCTACTTGTTGCCGAGTGTAGAAGTGGGAAAACTATACTGAACAAAATGCAAATAAACTGCATTAAACTATAACAGTGATAGCATGACACAGTTTAGCTAACACTCTCGTTAACTTGACATACAAATTCCGAGATGATATTTGTATAATAATTTATAAAATATAGTGTACGGGCATGGCTTTATGAGATAAAAGCCTTACCTTTGCAGTCGGAAATATTTGCAATGATTCCGACCAAAAGTAAAGATAGAAAGCTATGCAAGAAGCTGTAGTAAATAAGATTAATTGTATTGACATATTACTTGATTATTTATTCAAAAATTCTAAACAAAGCATACATTATAGACACAAAACCAACAACATATCCTTGAAGATAATTAATATAGTTTATTGTAAAACTCGGTGGGAAATTACGCCTGTCTTTGTATGTGATATTTAGGAATGTAATACCAAAGGATATTGCACAAATACTATCATATCTTTTAAATAAGATGGTTGTTATTCCTAAGCATATCATCAAAATTGAAAAAATCAAGTAAGTGCCATTTTTTATGGCACTTACCGACTTTCTGTGCTTAATAACTGAAAACATTATTGCAATTCCTGTTATAGACGCTAATATTCCCCAACCACAAATATAGTTCATATTGTTTTGCTTTTATGTTATAACTAAAGAACGATAGGCTATTGAATTTATTGCATTGAATTGTAGCTTTAACCACAAATGTTAGGACATATTGCGGTGTGTTACCACCTAATGTTGAAACGACACTCACGTTAAATGCTGATGGTACCTATTTGTTGATACGGACATTCAAAGAAAAGCAGAATGAACAGGAAAAGTTAAAGGGTACTTTCCAAGTGCTTGATAACAATGTCCTGATGCTTGTTCGTCCTTCAAGCGGTGACAACATCTTTTATAAGGTGAGGGATGGCAACTGTATTATTCTGATAGACTCGTTTGGCAACGAACCTAAAAAAAGTGGTTAGGAAAAACTACATTCTAAAAAAGAGAAAAGGGTAAAACGTAAATAAACTGTGTTAAACTATAATTATTATAGCCTGACACAGTTTATTTTATACTCTATGTAAATTACAAATTGTAAGTTTTTCAAATATTTTTTTTGATACACTCTTAACAGAATCTCCTCAATTGGATAATTCACGTAAACCTTAATAGTTTCCTAACGATAATAAAAAGTAATAGCAAGATTCCAACTATGTACAAAAACTTAATAAATCGTATTGTATTTGCTTTCTCCTCATCATTTTCAATACATTGGTAATTGTCTTTAATCTTATTGTATTCATCGTTGTCTATATCTTTAAATGATATGTCAGGATGTCCTTTGTTTCTATTATAACCTGTTTCATACGATACTAAATATTTTATGTTATTCAAACTGTCAGTACATTTCAGTAATACAGAAGTATCATTATAAGCATAACCTAAAAAATTCTTTATTCTAAAACTGCTTTGTTTGTATCTAAAACCAATACCCACTAACTCAAAGCCGTCTTCATCAAGTAAACAAAAGCTCTGAGGATAATCAAAATTGATTTTTGGTGTTAATCCATATGGCATATTTTTATTATAAAAACTACACTCTACTCCATAATAATACCCAGTTTTATCGTATCTAAGATACAATAAAACAAGTACAAGAAACAATACTCCAAGCCCGCTAAATTTCATTACATTTTTCATAAAATAGTCCGTTAAAAATTGTAGAGTTTAGGCTGGCAGCCGAAAGCTGCCAGCCGCAAAGGTAGTGCTTTTAGCCTTTAAACCACTATCACACAAACCCTTTCTTTGAAAAGAACGTAAAATCAATAGTATTATTGCGGTGATTGCACTCTTATTAATCGCTTCACTCGTTGTACGGTACTTACCCCTTAACCACTCAACTTTGCCACATCCCGAATGGAATACCCCTTGCGGAGCAGACTTATTACTTCCCTATATTCGGCTTTCATCTGTTCTTCCGTTTTTACAGAGCCTATCTTGCGTCCGAGTTTTCCACCTTTCTCTATATACCGCTTCCTTCCTGATTGCAATCGGAATGAGGTATTATCACGTTCCAATTGCGCACATGTCTAAAGCGAGGCTATCATTATAGGAGCAAAGAGTGATGGATGTCCTTCTTCGTCCAATAATATTAGTTGTCCTTTTGTCATTTCGTTTGTCGTTTGGTGTCTTCTACTTCTTTAGCCTTAGCGTCGAGTTCTGTGAGTGCTCGCCATGTGTCCATCGAGAGCACCGCTTCCTCTTTGGTGATGTCGGCAGTGGCTCTTCTGATTTTGGAGATGCGAACTGGCAACGGAGCAAATTGTCGTAGGAAGTCCAATGATGCCGTGGCTACTTGTACTTGTCTGATAGTGAGCGTAGCCTCCTGCTTTTGCTTGTGTCTACGCTTCACGAGATAGCTGCCGTCATGCGTCTTGTATAACACTCTTAGGTCTGCCCATTTGAACAGACAGAGAGTGAGTATTTCTTCCATTAGCAGATCGTCCGAGAGCTGTGTGAAGAAATATTGGAGTTGGCTGTCAGATAGTGACTGCCAATCTGTGGGTAGCGATAAATTGAAAAATGCTTCCATACTACGAAAGTACGGAAGCATTTGGGTTGGGGAAAAGACAAATTGTTTATTCTGGTTTCTGCACAAACATGATTTTGTCAAAAATATCACCTGCAGAAACGGCTACACGAACATAACGTCCATCCTGTGTTTCGTTTGGCGCAAATGTAACAGTGAGCGTATTTCCTTCCACCTTTGAAGATGTATAGCTGCCTTTAACTTCGGAATAAGGTTTGTCATCATACGAAGGAACGTTTTTAATGGTTTTATCACCCACCGACTCATTAACGTATTCAATCCAAAAATTCTTGTAATTCTTGCATTTGAAAGTATATGTACCGCCAGACTTTGGCACGCCAATAGCCTTGCCAAAACTTGGTGTCAGTGCTTCTTCATAATTGTTCTTTTCCCATTTCATGGCATCCCAATCACCATCGTCTTTGCTGCATGAAGCTAAAGACAAAATGCAAGTAAAAAGCAACATGGTTGCAAATAGTCTCTTTTTCATTTGTTATATATTTAATGGTTTTTATTATAAAACGCACAACCTCTTTGAATATTACATGGAAAATGCAACTTTTTCAGGATGAATATCCACTGCTCTCCTCCTTATTTTAATACGCTATTCAAAAACAAGTTTTTTGAACTTTTTATTTTCCATAAATACCTTTATATATGATGTAGAAACGGGTCCAACTACGGAATCGTTATTGCAACATTTTAAATTATTATCGAAAGCATTAATAATCCAATTATCATGTTTCGCTTTTCGTTCAATTATTATGGTTGAATCATTCCAATAAACTATATGCACGCTATCTATTATTGGGTCATTATCGCTTGATAATTTGCATTTCAAGTAATATGAATTATAGTATTCGTCTGGAGGATATATATAGTATTCATCAACCAGTTTAATGCCTGTTGAAGAACAACTGACAAGAAGAGACAGCAATATGAAATAGAAATGCTTAATCATAATCTTTTTTGCGATTTTACTTAATCATTGTAGAACTGCCACAAAAATACAACTTTTTTAGAAAAAACTGCCACAAAAATACAACTTTTTTAGAAGAAACTGCCACAAAAATACAACTTTTTTAGAAGAAATACCCTCCACACTCCTTTTTTTTATCCATGGTCTTCAAAGAGTTTGGCGGTGTCGGAGTAATGGTATTTTGCATACAATTTGTCGAAATGGGATATATATTATATTTAGTGACATCGATCTCACTCAGTGAATATTTTTCTTTTATTTTGGGATGTAACGCGAATGTATTAACATAGATTTTTATGTATCTATCACGACTGCTTATTTTGGTCGTAACAAATTCCCAAAAATTGCATTGGCGTAAACGACACATATCATAAATATAAATACCATTGTTGCCAGTCCTGCCAAAACAAGATGTATAGAATGGTGATTTAATAAAACCCTTTTTAGCAAGGATTGGAACAACATCCTTTATAAAAATGTCGTTGCGTATTTTAAGAGATTCTTTATCTGTAATTTGTTTGTAGAACATAGCCGCTAATTGTATGATTTTCTATCACGTTACACTACTTAAAGATAGTTGAATATAGGTAAAAGCCATCCATAACTATCGGTCAGACTATTCTTGTTGCCGGTCCAAAAACTTTGTATAATTTTCATTTTCTTATTTCTTTATATCAGGCAAGCGATTAGTTTCATTGTTGCTGATGTTTATATCTGCCTTTTTAGCTTTTTGCTTGCCGAAATTATAAGTCAATCCCACACGGAATGAGGTGTTGTCATTGTTTATTCTGTTTCTAAAGACATAATCTTTATATTCAGTTCTGTTATTGCTCTTAGTACCACTAAAGATGTCTTGGGCTTGTATATTCAAAAGAAGTTTGTTCTTAATAATATCAATCTTGCATCCTAAGCCGACACAATCGATGTTTCCAGTGTGAAAGGATTCTTCTATTCCTGGAAGCACATGATAATAGTTCGCATAAAAGTTCAAAACTTTGTAACGGTAACTTAAATTGGCAGAAAAAGATGTATTCAGACTTCGCAAATCTTTGTCATCCAGCTCGTCAACGTAAGATTTTGCTTTAACGTAGAACATAGATACACTTGAATACAAATTGAATTTTCCAAATGAGAAATTATAACTAGCATCTGTACCAAAAGTATTAATGGTAAGACAATTCTTTGGAGAATACTTGGTGAACAAGTCATCCACTACCTGAGTCAGATTCTGTATGGCATCAGATGTGTGATAATAATACAGGTTAAAAGAGAAATTTCCTTTAAACACATAGTTAAACTCCAAATTGTCCATGACCGATGGTGTAAGTCTATCGTTACCTTCGGTGTATGTGTAGGTGTTACGAAAAACACGTGTAGGATTCATATCATTCATAGAAGGTCTGTCAATACGTTTGCTGTAGCTTAAGGCAAAGGAATGATTATCTGAAGGATTGTATGAGATTTCTGCAAATGGGAACCAGTGATCATATTTATTAGAAACGGACAGCCCTTCTAATGTTATTCCATCATCATTGGTGTGTTCATATCGTAAACCAGCTTTGGCGTAAAAAGAACCAAACATTCGATTGACATCTGCATAGAAGGCTGATACCGTTTCTTTATATAAAAAACCATTTCTACTTCCAAACTCAGAGACGTTATTGGTCCTGAAATGGGAATATTTTCCACCTAACTCAAAATTTAGCCAAGTAAACGGAAGGTTTAAATCTGCGCTCAGGGTATTGACGATATAGCTATAATCATTATTGCTGTTCGAGAAGTTGTGTGCTGTACTCGAATCAAAATTCTGATTAATTTTGTCAATGACATGGATATAGTTGTAATTTACCGTTACTTTTTTGCCTAAGCTATCAAGTTTCCAGTCCACATAGGGGGAGATTGTCTCCAAACGGTATTTATCGTGATTCGACTCGGAATAAGAATTCGATGGACATGCGTCTGCATTGAAAGTCATCTGCCCCATTTGGTGAGCTTTACTGCGAGAATTATTTAATGTTGCAAAAAATCCCAAATTCAAATCGCCTAATTGGTAATTGCTATTTAGATTCTGACCTAGTATGTCATACCTATTTAAAGTATTGTCGGTCGTAAAGCGCATATAGTCAGGATAAGAATAAGTATTCTGTACTATTTGGCGGCGCTTTTCATTGGAATTATTTATTTTGTATTCAACAGAAAAATTGCCTGAGGAAAAAGACAGTCCAATTCCTTCTTCTGCGCTAAAGTGAGAGCGTTGTGTTAACACCGTGTGGACATTCCCATCAAACCCCACAGGCTTACTCTTTAGAATAATATTGATTACTCCGCAATTGCCTTCTGCATCAAATTCGGCAGAAGGATTGGTTACAAGTTCTATTTTGCTTACATTTTCAGATGGTAAGGTGCGTAGGTACATATCCAAATCTTTACCATCTAAGTTAATGCGATGACCATTAACCAAAACAACTACACCGTTTTTGCCAATAATCTTTATTTCATCACTTGTCGGATCTATACGAGGAATATTATGGAGCATATCTCGCATATTGAAACCACTGGCAAAGGGACTGTTTTGAACAAGATAAACAAGTTTGCCAGCTTTCTGGCTAAATAGTCTGCGCTGAGAGGTAATCATCACCTCATTCAGTGTGTGCTCCTTCACAGTCAACATGATATCGCCCAAATCAACATTGTTGTGTACGTCAATGGTGTCAGCTTTTAATATATCACCTAATTGTCTGTATCTGACGACAAACTTTCCTGACGGTAGAGAGAATGTAAACTTTCCTTGATTATCAGAAAAACCACTGGAGATAGTTTCTCCATCAAGATGACTTACTATTATTTCCGTGGCTTCCAACGGTAAAGAGCCTGCAGCTTTATCAAATAGTCTTCCTGTTAAATTCCATTCTTGAGCAAATGCCATATTATTCGAAATGGATAATGCTATAATAATTATAAACTTTAGTTTCATAATAATGCAATGAGTCCGCTTGAGAAAATTTTCTGCTATCCTTGCATGACTTGGTAACTATAGTTTTTAAAGCCTTAGCCATAGGAAAGAAAAACTCAAGTTTTCTCCTTTTTTAAATGTTATACATATTGCGGAGGTATACAGCCTCTTTCTTTCCATTTGCAAAAGTACTAAAAATGCAGATACGAAGAACTTTTATGTTGATATTTTAAACTGAATTAAACTTAATAACTGAAAACATTATTGCAATTCCTGTTATAGACGCTAATATTCCCCAACCACAAATATAGTTCATATTGTTTTGCTTTTATGTTATAACTAAAGAACGACTGGCTATTGAATTTATTATATTGAATTGCAGTATTAATCAGAAAACGCACAATAATATGTCTGTCAATGTTTTTCTATTGTCTCACCAAGCAGGGACTATTTGGCGACATGCATGTTCAAGTCATATATGCTTTTCCGCCAAAGGTGCCTCTCTGCAATCCTGCTCTCCATCCTGCTTCTGTCGCGCCATTCAAATAGGCCGATTACACTGGTACATCCTACGACGACGGTGACAATCGTGATGCCAAAAGCCATCCATCGGCAGACATGCCCGGTCTGTTCCTTGCGTTCAATTTTGTTGCTGATTTTTTATAATTCTACTACATTTTGATATGATTTAATTTGTTTGAACTGGCAAAGTTACGGTTGGAATGTCACAATCAAGAATTTTCGCAGCATTTATAACAACTTTTATGGAATAAAGACCTTTATGGGAATGCGATGAAGATGGAGAGGGTTGCAATCATACAATTGGGCATACAAAGACCTTTGTATAATATCTTATAAAAAGGGACTGTGCCATTTCACACAATCCCTTTTTGAAAGAATTTTAATTAGTCTATATTGACTTCAGCTTTATAGCTCTGATAAATTTCTCCTCTATTATTGTATTTAAATAGAAAAGCCGAAATAACAGGCGATCCATAAATGCCAACCATTTTATCTTTTGGTAGGATGTCGCATCTTATCATTCCTTTATATGGCTCCGAAAAATTTGCTATATACATACAAGAATCACAAGTTTCAGGACCGAATATAGATAATAAAGCTTCAGAATATGTTGGAGCGTTCCAAATAAATTTTTTCTCTATTCGATAAGACCAGAGAATTTGTTTGGTCTGAGTATCAACCATATCTGAAAAAATATCCCAATCAAGATCATAAATCGAATCTGAAACACACAGTTCTTTTGAATGGTAATAAACTTGCAGAATATCAAATGCCATATTTATAGCTCTCTGCTCATTTTTATTACCATAAATGATATTCTGAGCTGCTATCGTCAAAGAAGCCCCCAAAATGCACATCAAAAAGAATATTCTCATAATGATTCTCATTTTGTTTTAATATAATGAGCCTTTTTCCCCATGGAACTATTGTACTTCAACGAAGTTAAAGCCGATTCATTAAAAGGAATAATATTACCTTCTTTTGTATGGATCGCTTTATAATTTAACCTTTCTCCATAATTAAACCCTTGTTTGTTGAGTTCATTGCGGATTATATTCATGTTATCAACAACTGGTCCAGTTCCAAAAAGTTCTGTAGAATCATGATAGTCTCCACCTATTGTTGTATGATGAAGTTCATGTAAGAAGGTCATGCCAAAACCAAGCGTATTGCCATCTACACCAACAGCACCTTTAACCATGTTACTGATTTGCTCAAAACTGAGACCTATTTGAGTTCCAGATGTAACAGTACGTTTAGCATGATAGGATACTTCTATCTCGGTTTTGTTGTCAATCATTTTTATCAAGAAATTCCTTGCAGTTTTACTTCCTGCATCTATTTCTTTTCCTTTTTTGTTGGTAATCTTATTAACAATAGGTTTTCCTTCATCATTTTTAGCATATTGCAACTTGTTATCCTTGTCCAAACTGAGTTGTAATCCCGTTTGAGAAGCCAAATCTTTTATTACAGACTGAGTTGTTGACAATTTAAGTTGTTCATCAGCCAAACGAACTTTTGTCATATCAATTTCCATACCTGTAGGATCTGTATATTTCAGCGGATTAGAAATAACATAACAATACGTTGACACATTGGAATATTTTTCCTCTTGGGAATCTATAGAAAGCCAAAGACTCAACCTCGGATCATAGTACCTCGCCCCATAGTAATACAATCCTGTCTCCTCATCGAATTCCTTCGCATTGAAAAGATAAGGTGTATTCCAAATGTTGTTGCGTTCCTCAACAAAGACTTCACCGAAAGGCACATACTCAATATGCTGCACCACCTCGCCGTCAAGGTTGGTGATGTAACT